>VGKB01000031.1 GCA_016867255.1 Candidatus Moraniibacteriota bacterium | reverse complement strand
CTTTTCAGAAGTTAAGCTCCAGCGTATTGGACTTCATCAACGAAACCCATTTTAAAAGATTCTTGATGATAATAAGGTCGGCTGGTTTTATCGAAGGCGACCTGATAAGCTCCCAAAATGTCCTGAATTTTGCTTATATCCTTTATTTGAAGCTGCGCGATCAGAAAGTAAACGACAGCTTGATAGAAAAATACGTTCAGAAGTGGTTTATTATGTCAATCCTCACCGCCAGATACTCCGGATCCCCCGAATCGGCGTTTGATTACGACATAAAGCATATTTCCAAAGAAGGAATCGAAAAATTCCTAAGATCTATCGAAGAGGCCGAGCTTTCGGATAATTTTTGGAGCGTGGCCTTAGTAAGGGAACTGGACAAGGCCAGCATAAACAATCCCTTTATTAAACTGTTTTTTGCCACACAAGTAAATAATAATGACAAGGGTTTTCTTTCCCAAGACATAAACGTTGCCAATCTTATTAGTCTTAGAGGTGATATTCACCATATTTTTCCCAAAGAATATTTGAAAGTGAGGTATAATTCCCGCCACGAATACAATCAAATAGCCAACTTTGTTTACGCTCAAACGGAAATAAATATCAGGGTTGGTAAGAAAGCCCCGAAAGATTATCTCCAAGAAGTCCGGGAACAATGCAACGGAGGAAATTTAAAATACGGAGGAATCCAGAATTTGGAGGAATTATACAAAAACCTTGAACAGCACTGTATTCCGGACAAAATATTTGAAATGACGCTGGACGATTATTACGACTTTTTGGAACAAAGAAGAAAACTGATGGCGAAGAAAATTGAAAGATACTATAAAAGTTTATAAATAATTTGAAATGAAAAACAGAACCCTTTATTTCGGTGACAATTTGGAGATTTTACGAAAGAAGATACCGGACGAAACTTTCGATTTGATTTACCTCGATCCCCCCTTCAACTCAAACAGGAGCTACAATGTTTTATTTAGGGAAGGGTTACAAGATAGCCCAGCCCAAGTAAAGGCCTTTGAGGACTCTTGGCATTGGAACAGAGAGTCAAAAAGTACGTTTGATTTTCTGGTAAGAAGAACCAATGAAAATATAGCGAATCTAATGCAGGCGTTGGAAAAAGTAATTGGTCAAAATGATATGATGGCTTATTTGGCTATGATGACGGTAAGACTTATAGAACTACGCAGGGTTCTGAAAAGTACAGGAAGTATCTACCTACACTGTGACCCTACAGCAAGCCACTACCTGAAAATTGTTTTAGACGCTATTTTTGGTAAAAAGAACTTCAGGAACGAAATCGTTTGGAGCTACAATAAGTGGGCTGTAAGCCAAAAAATGTTCTCGAGAAATCACGATATTGTTTTATTTTATTGCAAGGACTCCGAATCTCTAAAGTTTCATACTCTTTTACAACCCCGAGCGGAATCAACTTTAAAGAGGTTCGGAATGAAAAAAATCGTCTCCGCCGTAGACCCCAAAACTGGTAAAAGGGTTCCGTCGCAGGTTGAAAGTGATGAGTCGGAGGGAGTTAAAATGAGTGATGTTTGGCAAATTCCTATTTTAGCCCCCGTTTCAAAGGAACGTCTCGGTTATCCTACCCAAAAGCCCGAGGCTCTTCTTGAACGCATTATCCAAGCTAGCTCGAAGGAGGGTGATTTAATTCTTGATCCTTTCTGTGGTTGCGGAACCACGGTCGCTGTAGCTGAAAGATTTAAGAGACATTGGGTAGGAATAGATATTACTGCACTAGCAATTAACTTAATCAAGAGAAGATTAAAAGATCAATTTGAGTTAGGTTCAAGGCAAATAATCGTTGATGGTTTGCCAACTGATCTAACCGGAGCAAGAGAATTATTCAAAAAAGACCCTTTTGAATTCGAATATTGGGCACTTGATTTAGTTGAAGCTGTCCCGGCTCAAAGTAAAAGTAAAGAGAATATGCGAGGCGCCGACAAGGGGATTGATGGCGTGATATTTTTTCACAAAAATCTCATCAGCAACGGTAACGGAAATGGGAATGGTAAATGGGAATACGGAAAAATTCTTGTCCAAGTAAAAGGCGGCGGTGTACAAAGGAGAGACATCGCGACCTTAAAAGGCGATGTTGACAGAGAAAGAGCCGACGGCGGTCTTTTTATTACGCTTGAAAAGCCAACAAAACCAATGATACAGGAGACAGTTGATTCGGGTGAGTTCACTACGCCGATAACCGGAAAAATGGAATTCCCGAAAATCCAAATTTTGACAGTGGAAGAATTGCTAAACGGTAAAAGGCCGAACCTGCCCCAAGGCCTCGTAAAAAGCTACCATAAAGAAGCAAAATATACTGAAATAAACAACTCAAATCAGTCCAGTCTGCTTAGTTTGTAAAAATATGGTTAAACTTTCTCCCTCCACGATAAAATTATTCCTAGAATGTCCACGATGCTTCTGGCAACATATTAATAAAAATATTCATCGGCCAAGAGGCATTTTTCCATCACTCCCGGGCGGAATGGACGGAGTAATCAAAAAATACTACGACTTATACAGGCAGAAAGGCGAACTTCCTCCGGAAATTAAAGGTGCGGTTTCCGGGAAGTTGCTTGATAATGAGGATTTGCTAAGAGAATGGCGAAACAATAGAAAAGGAATCAGCTACATTGACACTGAGCTGGACGCTATATTGATGGGTGCTTTAGACGATTGCTTAGTTGAGGAAAATAAATTTATCCCACTCGACTATAAAACAAGAGGATACGAACTAAAAAGCGATACTACTTCTTATTATCAGCACCAACTAGATATTTACTGCTATTTATTATACAAAAACGGCTATGATACTGCAGATTATGCATATCTTGTTTTCTATTATCCAAAAGCTGTCCGGGAAAATGGTTATGTTGATTTTATAACATCCGTTCAAAAGATAAACACCAGTTTGGATAGAGCAAATAAGCTTTTTACCGATGCGGTGAATTGTTTAAAGGTACCAGAGCCAAAATCACATAGCGAGTGCGAGTATTGTAATTGGGGAAGTGAAAGCTTTGGAGACTAAAATATTCAATAATAATGAAAGAATCTAAGCAAGAAGTATATTTATTCAGAATACCGGAATTCTCAGATAAGTTTTTCGTGACTGATGTTAGTCAATCTGTTTGGCATAGCTTGTCAGAATACGAGAATGAAGCTTATACGAGGAAATTTATTGAACAGAACTACAAGCTCAAAAAACTAGGAAATAGGAGTTATGAAAAGGCCGCATCATTTTTTAGCTTTAATATCAGGCAAGGGATCGAATATTTCAGAAACTCGCATAATTCTTCTTTAGCTATTAAACCTTTACTGCTCTACTATGGGATAATGAGTTTTGCTAAAGCAATCATTATTTACAATGATCCTGGTTATCTGAAGAAGTTAGAAAATAAAGACAACAGGAGACACGGTTTAAGCTACAGTAGCAAGTGTTCAAAAAAGTTTTGTATGTCCAGTGATACAGTAAGAATAAAAACACCTGGCACTTTTGATTTCTTCCAAAACTCTTTAGACATTAAACCATTAACTGCAAACACTGATTATGCTTTACGAGACCTTTATAGCTGGATGACTGGGCTTTCCCTAGTCGAAACAGATGTCTACATTCCGGGTAAAAAGTATGAAAACTACATTGATGAGATTCCGGTCAAAACAAGAAAAACAATGCTATGTAGGGTGGTAAAGAAAAATAAAAATAACAAATTTGAAGGTGAAATTTCAATTAAGACTTCCTTGTCTGTTGATGATTTGATTGTAGAAAATGCCAAAAAAGATATTAAAAAAATAATACCCGAGTTAGCTGATTTCAGAATCGTTTCTTGTGATCCTAAATGTATAATTTTGAAAGGATTAAAAGAGAAATATAATCCCAGGACATTATACGGCGAGTTCATTGCAACCCAGCAAGTATTATCAAGATTGAACCTGATATCTCATTACGATGGATATAACCTCTATTTATTTCAGCGTTTTGGAGGCCGCGAGTTTGTAGCACAATCAATAGCTTATTATTTAGTTTCTTATATCCTCGGATCAATATGCAGATATGAACCGATTAAATGGAGAGAGACACTTGAAGCAAAGAAGACTAATGAAAAATGGCTCGCTGAATTGGCAATTAACGAAATATCCAACAATTTTCCGTTATTTGTGATTTCATATTTCCGTCATAAGCACACAAAATTTTTACAAAAGTAAAATGGCAAAAAAAGGGACAACAAAAGTTTCGTTTACTGGATTAAAACCGACAAAAAAATCGGTTAGAATTGAGTTTGACACAAAAGAAGGTAAGGTCTCTTTCAACGCAACAAAAACAATTAAAAAGCCAGTGAAAGTTGAATTTTATGTAAAGAAAAAGAAGTAAGAAGGTTATCTCATTGCAAGCAATTCTTTTGATTTTCCAAGGCAATAATCCAGGTTTGGATAGATTTTTTCAAATTCTAAGTCACGATATTGATACCATTTAGCGAGCACCGAACTAAAACCGTATAAACAAGGCGGTTTTTACGTCTATTGACAGAATTATAATTATTTATAAACTTAAGTATTCGGAGTATGAGCAGTTTAACTGCCAAATATAGCTCTTTGTAAACTTTTTCAGAAACTACCTTGGAGGTGTAGCGATGTTCAGTAATCCGTTGTTTTACGCTGTAGTGGCGTGCTTAGGATTTGGCTTTGCTGGGCCTACAATGAAATTCGCAATGAAAATGGGATCCAACACAAATGGAGTCATCCTCTGGTGTGGGCTGGGAATACTCCTGGGGTGTGCAATCAACGTCCTGCGAGGCCAGCTTCCCGTTTTCGGCAATTCTACAGGCACACTGTTTTGTCTGATGACGGGGGCTTTCATCGGAGTAGCCTATACAGCCCTGTTTGAAGGATTCAACGTGATGCCCGGTTCCGGATTGTTTACTGCTGTATTGGTGATCACTGCGATTTACCCCTTGGTAACGGCTGTGATAGAAATCGGCCTTATGGACATTCCGGAAGGAACCAACCTCAAGCTGATTATCCCAGGAACGATTCTGGCGTTGTCAGGAGGGATAATGGTTTCCCTCGGAATGCCGAAGTGAAGGAAGGGAATGCAGACGATTTTTATTCTCGCCTATCGGGCAACCGGTGGGCGATTTTCTTTTTGAGGACAACTGTATTGATCTAATCAACTTACTGCCAATAATTTTTTCGCTTGCTCTAGGCAATAATCCAGATTTGGATAGATTTTCCCGAAGTCTAAGTCACGATATTGATACCGTTTGGCCAAGATACCAACCTTCCCCGAAGTGTCGGGCGATAGAATTAAGCTGGAACAGATTCCAGTATTCTTCCTCGCGAATCGCGGGCTTTAATTATCCTCTCGTAGCGAGGCGGGGGTAGTTTTATGGTGAAAGTGAAAGGTATTGTTTTAGCGAAATTGTTGCTTTCAAGATGTCTGATTGTGCTCTCCCTATGCCGACCTTTAGAGACATTGGATGTGATAATTAGGGTTCTGAATATAGATTTAAGAACAAAAAAATGGAGAAGTAAAATATCTCCTTCTTTGAACCTGGTTTGGCGTGGATCTAATTTTCAAACTTATACCATCTGGCGAGCAAATACCTGTTGGGTGCTTTTTGACAGAAAAGCACTCTACGGGTAAAATGACTGCATGAAGATATTTTTATCAAATCAAGGCAATTTACGAAATTTTAAAAGATTTGCAGAATCACTTGATTTGTCACGTTCTAATAAACTAGAAATAAAAACGCATACTAAGTGGGTTACGGTTCATCCTGCTAATCTTGTTTTGGCGGCTGCATTAGCGATTCAAGTGGGCAAGAAAAATGCAGAGATTGTAGGATATGTCCCCGAAACTGGGCGATATTTGGATCGAATGGGACTTTATAGTTTGACCAAAACTTCATCCCCTTTTGTTTATCACAAAAAAGAAGAGGCAGGACGATTTGTGCCGATTAAAATAATTAAAACATCCAAAAACCAATCTCGATTTATTACCGACGTGATCCCACTTTTGCATCTGTCTGAGGAAAATGCCACGATAGTCAAGTACGTTATTGGCGAGCTAGTGCGTAATGTGCTAGAACACTCGTTTGCTCAAAACGGGGCAATTGTGGCAGCTCAATATTATAAAAAAACTAATCGTGTGAGCATTGGCATTTGCGATACCGGCATAGGCATTTGGAAAAGTTTGCAAACATATTGGCATCCAAAAAATGATATTGCAGCATTAAAACTGGCATTAACGCCAGGAATTACTGGCACAACTCGCAGAGAAGGCGGCACCGCTGAAAATGCCGGGGCCGGATTATTTTTTATTAAATCTATTGCTAAAATTACTCGAAACTATTTCGTTATATACAGCGGTAATGCCGAATACACACTACTAAAGCACAAAAAACGTATCAAAGGAATGCCGAGGTTATATGCCGACCCAGATCGTGATCCCCACAGCGATACTTCAAAAGCAGCAAACTTTCAAGGAACGTTAGTGGCAGTGGACATTTCACTTGATGAAACGCCGGAGTTTAACGATTTGTTGGCCAGTATCGGCAAAGTCTATGATAAAGCAATTCGCGAACGCAAACGGGCAAGATATAGAATTCCGAAATTTATATGAAAAAAATTTTTAAAATTCGAAAATACGCAGGAGATTTCGCCGAAAACAAAGATATTGCGAAGGAATTAAGGATTGAGAAAATTATGCCGGCGCTGTCAAAACACAATGAAGTTGTTTTAGATTTTGATGGCGTAAATGGAGCCACTCAATCATTTATCCATGCTTTAATCAGCGACCCTATCCGTGAGTTGCAAGATGTCGCTTTTGATAATTTGTTCTACAAAAACACAAACGACAATATCCGCGAAATTATTTCCATTGTTTACCGTTATATGCAGGAAAGTTTTAGAAATAGTTGAAGCTTGAGCCTAGTAATCAATGAAGATATTATTATTATGACAAAAAAATTCATGCGTATAGACTCCCACACACATGTATCAATTTACGAGAATAACGCGAAAAATCTCCAAGAAGCGTTCAAGTTGCTTTTATCTGACACGAAAGAAAACCGGGTTGATTATGCCATAGTAATTCCAAACCCCCTGCCTGCCGTCAGGCAGGCGCTCAAAAAAACCTAAAATCCCAAGCTCCAATTATGACTATGGATTTAGAATTTTAGGTTTTTTGCTACTCTTCTTCCCTGTTTATATTGCGCGGACTTACATATTCCGTGATGATTTTGCTTGTTGGCAGGGGAGAAAGACCGGTAGAGCTTATACGCAAGTTTAGTTTTATTATTTTAACCCGATGGAGATCAATGGGAGCGGAGAGCAAGGTTGTCTCTGCCGGATAACCACTATAATAGCTAAAAACGGACTCGGCAATTGCGTTGGTTACATTGCAGCTTACATTGCTTATTGTTTCATTAGCTTCGTAATAGCGGGGCGGTATGCCGGTTGGCTTAATTATCCCCTTTTTTAGGCATTCTCCCTCCCTGAAATAGCGGATTCTTTCAACCTCGGCGGTCTCGTCAATATCGGAATAAAAAATAAATTGGTTGTTTCCGGCTTCGGCAATGGCAAACGCGCCGGAGTCGGCTTGCTTCATCTCACGAATTTCCCGGATAGTTATCGTAATGCTTTTTTGCATCTGTTCAATGATTTCAGCTTGATTGTACACGAAATTATGGTAATTGATGCCGAATTTGGCAAGCGCTGTAACACCAAGTACGGCGAGAATAAAAATGCTAAGAGTGACCAGAAGCTCAACGAGAGTAAAAGCCAGTTTAGGTTTTACATTTCTCATTTTACATTTTTTAATGGCAAATTTAAAATAGGGAGTCTACGCATTTCATTCCTAAATGCTCGTATCCTTTCGGAGTGACTACCCTGCCCCGAGGCGTGCGGGTGAAAAATCCTAAGACCATCAAATAGGGCTCATAAACATCAATTAGAGTGTCTTCCTCTTCCCCCAGTGCGGCGGCGAGAGTCTGAACCCCTACCGGGCCGCCGTTAAATTTTTCAATAGTTACCCGCAGGATTTCCCGGTCAATCCCCTCCAGTCCCAGTGAGTCAATCTCCAGCATTTTTAGAGCTTTCTTAGCTATTTCCCGCGTTATAATGCCGTTACCCTTCACTTGGGCGAAATCGCGCACCCGCTTAAGGAGACGATTAGCCACTCGCGGATTGCAGCGGCTGCACTGCGCAATAAATTCCGCGCCGTCTGTTTTGATGGGTATGCCCAGTATCTTTGCCGAGCGAAAAACAATCTGTTTGATCTCGTCTTCGGAGTATAGGTGCAGCCGGTATAAGCCGCCAAAACGTGACCGGAGAGGGTTTGTGAGCAGTCCGACTCGCGTGGTAGCGCCAACCAGAGTAAAGCGCGGCAAGTTGAGCTGGAGCACTTGGGCGCCGGGGCCCTTGCCGATTACAATATCCAGGTGAAAATCTTCCATCGCGGGATAAAGCGCCTCCTCCACAGTTCGGTTGAGGCGATGAATCTCGTCAATGAAAAGAATGTCTCCGTCCTCCAGGTTTGTGAGAAGAGAAGCTAAATCACCGGTCCGCTCCAACGCCGGCCCGGAAGTAGCTTTGATGTTAGTTTGCATTTCACGAGTAACAATGTGGGCTAGCGTGGTTTTTCCCAGACCGGCAGGGCCGTAAAATAATAAATGGTCAAGGGAATCACCCCGATTTTTGGCGGCTTTTATTGTAATGGAAAGACTTTCTTTGATTTTATCTTGGCCGATGTATTCCTTGAATTCTTTGGGGCGGAGGGTTGCATCCAGATAAGTATCTTCAGATTGGCAAACGGGAGAAGTAACGGAACCAGGTATTTTTGCGTTGGCGTTCGTTTTGGGCATGATTATTTGTGATAAGATCGCTTATATCTGTTTAATACTCCGGGTGCTCGCGGGTTCAAGTGAAACATGATAACCTCATTATCGGACACAATTCTTCTGTTGTCTAGCCCGGAAAAACGCCGGCTGCTTTTTATGATCTGGTATTTTTGCAGTTCCCGTAGTAGATATTCTAAAAAATATTGCAGACTACATATCGCAGGATGCAAACCATAGAGCGCCGTCTGCCGTCTGCCGTCTTCTGTCCGCGGTCTCAAAGCAGGCTTCACAAAATC
>VGKB01000030.1 GCA_016867255.1 Candidatus Moraniibacteriota bacterium | reverse complement strand
AAAGCTCTTTCTAATAAAGCTTACGGCTGTTTAATTTTACCAAAAAACTTCCCAAAGAAAAAATTTAAACTAAAATCATAAACATACAAGCTCACTTGTAAAAAATTGTAAACAATCAAAGTTGGACCTATCTTCCTTTCTGCCATTTTATGGTTTTTATTTGGGACCGATTTATGTTCACGCTTGGGGCTTGACCGCCGCGCTCGGCGTAATCACCGCCGCCGGAATGGCTTTTAAAAAAGCCGGAAACCAAATTCCCGAAAACAAATTTTGGAACTTGGTTATTATTTTAATAATCTCAATCTTTTTGGGCGCCCGCGCCGGGTACGCCCTGGAGCACATTGGCTATTATTCTCTCAACCCCCTGTCTTTTTTGCGAATTTGGGAGGGCGGATTTTCTTTTTCTGGCGGCGCAATCGGAGGTATTTTGGCCGGCTATGTCTGGAGCAAAATCAACAAGGCGGACTTTCTTTTTTTGGGCTGGCTTTTTACGCCGGCTTGGCTTTTCGGGCTCTTTTTTGGCCGAATCGGCTGTTTTTTAATCCAAGATCATTTGGGAAAACCCACCGATTTGCCTTGGGGCACCTGGATAAACGGCGCTTACCGCCACGAACCGGCGCTGTATGAATCAATTATGGTGCTAATTATTGGAGTGCTTCTTTCTTGGAATTTCCTTCGGCGTTTGTCTTTTGGCTTTAAACACCCGCGGGATTTTTTCTTCCCTGCCTCGTTGCTGTTGTACTCAACCGGCCGTTTTCTCCTTGATTTTCTTCGCGCTGACGACCCTCTCTATTTTAACCTTACGCTAGCCCAATGGGCTAGCGTAACCATATTTACCGTAACGGGCGCTTTTCTTCTCATTAAAAACAAAAAAGCTGTCTAAAACAGCCCCATTTCTCTTTTCTCTTCTCGCTCGCTTCTTCTTTCCTTTCATTCCGTCTCGGTAGATTGTGGCCTTTTGGGAATGTTCCCGCTCCAGATCGGCTTCCATTCTTTTAGGGAAACCTCCAGCTCAAATTTCAATCCTTCAGCCGTAACATAATTAGAGAGCGGCGATTCCACTTTTTCGCAAAAAACTGACTTTTCCAGCTTTTCTTTAAATCCGAGAAACTTATTTCTTTCAGTGGCCAAACCGCCAATTTTCACCCAGCCGGGCCTAGCGCTTAATGTTTCAATTTGAGTAAGCACGATTCCCGGAGGGGCCACGCCGGCCAATTCCTCCAAAAACTTACTCCAAAGATAACTCTCTTTCTCATAATTTTTTATTTTTGACACCAGATCAGCAATCTCTCTGTTTTCCCGATTTATTTCTTTTAGCTCTCCAATTTTAGCGCTGTCAATTTCCCCGTTTAATTTTCGGGAAAATTGCTCTTTTTCCCCACTGATCCTTAAGGAAAGGGCAACCCCCACCGCCCAAAAGAAAACCAAAAAAACCAACCCTAACAATAAAACCCGCATAATCGCATCACTCAACATATTCATTTGAAGCAATTCTTCTTCTTTGCGGGGCAAAAGATTAGGGGAAATCACCGTTTTTTTGCCAATTTTATTTTCCGGTACAACCATGCTTTCCTCATACTTGCGCAGCGCCAGTCCAATGGCAACATTGTGCTCTTCGCTTTCTAAAGGGTTAACAA
Source organism: Candidatus Moraniibacteriota bacterium (assembly GCA_016867255.1). GTDB lineage: Bacteria > Patescibacteriota > Minisyncoccia > CAIUEV01 > CAIUEV01 > VGKB01. Next base: position 7,881 of record VGKB01000030.1, on the reverse strand, counting down.
AGGGGCATTTATTGGGCCATATTTGAGGATCCCAGTTATTTTGCCAATTTACCGGAAACCCCATTTCTTTTTCCAAAAACCTGTCAAAAAAACTCCATTTGCTTTTCTTTTCGCCAGTCAGAAGGATGGATTTTATTTCCTTCCCGTCAGTTTTGTTGCGATAAAACGAAATGACGCTTTCAACATTCCTCTTTAACGCCGAAAAGGGATTCTGGGTTGCCTCAATCAATTTTCTGCCCAGTTCTTCCTGATCGTTCCAGCCGATCTTCTGACGAAATTTCTCCGCTTCCAGATCGGTAATTTTAAATGCGTCCATTATTGTCTGATCGAAATTCTTACTGGAATTTTCAATTGTGGTGCTTAATTTCACTATTCGGGAGTCAAAGGCGATAATATGGGTATAGTGCTCTTTCAAATTTAAAACGATAAACGGCCCGTCCGCAGTGGCGAATGAACCGTTAAAAAACAAGCTGCGCATCAGGGCGGCAGATTCCGATTCAATAATCAAGGGGGTCAGCTTAGCCAAATTTAGGCTTTTAACTAATTCATCCACGACATTTTTAGAGACCGCTGAGAGCAACACCGGAATTTTATCTCCGGCCGGAAGGGCAGGCAAAACCTCCCAATATAAATATACTTTTTCCATGGGGAGTGGGATGTTGCTTTCCGCCTCCCAGCGGATGGCTTCCTCCATTTCTTCGGTCTTCAGATTTGGCATTTCAATCATCCGGGAAAAAACGTGTTCTTCCGGTAGATTAACAATTACTCCCGTATTTTTTAGAGGAAGGGGGAAGGCTTTTTTTCTCAATTCAGAAGCGCACTGTGCGAAAATATCCAATTTCTTTATCAGGCCCTCCTTGCTCACCCCCTCAGGCAGATCCACCTTCCCCAATGCCTCTACCTTCCACAGGCCATTACTCCTCCTTTTTATATTTAAACCCCTCAGGTGCCGGGCGGTAATGTGCAATCCCCAAGCTTTTTGTATTTTTAAACGGCGGACGTTAAAAAAATTAAACATTTATTTTTACCAGAGGCAGGCTTGCCTTTGGCAGACTTTTTAATATTTTTGGGACTTATATTTATTCGGCCCTTATCTGGCTCAATATCTCCTCCACCTTAATTGCATTTTTTATGCCTGCGTCCAAGATAAACCTTAGCTTTGGCTTGCGCTTAAGGACTAATCTTTCTCCAATCACCCTTTGCCACTCAGAAGCTTTCCTGTTCAAAGCCACTTGGATTTTCCTTTCTTCCGCTTCCGGCAAGACCGTAAAAAATATTCTTGATTCTCCGAGATCCTTGCTTGTTTCAACTTTACTTAAGTTAATTAAAACGTCTCTCCCCTGATCGCCATCCCGTCCAAAATCTTTCGCGATTAACCCAGAAATTTCCCTGTAAAGAAGAGAATTCACTCGGTCTAACCGACTAAAGCTTTTTTTCATTGTGTGTAAATGTTAAGTTCATATTAACCCATTTTTAAATATGTTGAAAGAGCCGAATCTTTTTGCATTTATATTTTTTTTGTAATATAAAAAAAATGGGTTTAACAGCCAATTTTATTATCGTTAATTCACTTATATGGCTCACAGGAAGGCGGGAGGATCCACCCGCTTAGGAAGAGACAGTATCTCCAAGCGACTGGGAGTAAAAAAATTCAGCCAACAAAAAGTCTCCCCCGGTGATATTCTGGTCCGTCAGAGAGGCAGCAAATTCCGCGCGGGGAAGAACGTCAAAACGGGAAAAGACGACACTTTATACGCTTTAAAAGCCGGCATTGTACGTTTTATAAAAAGAAAAAAGAGGAGCTACGATGGAAGAGTTAAGAAAAGCGTGATTCTTACAATCGAAAGCTAATCGTTTGCTATTTATTAATTTTCATTCAAATACAAAAATGCAAAAATACAAAAAAACTATTGTTTTTATTGGGCTTACGCTAATATCAGGAATATTCCTTTCCGGCTGCGGCTGTAAAAAGGCGCCCGCTCCCTCCGTTGACAAAATAACCATCTGGGGGCTTTGGGACGAATCAGAGGTTTACGATAAGATTATTTCCGCCTACAAAGATCAACACCGCAACGTCAAGCAGATTAACTACCGCAAGCTGGCCTGCAACGAGTCGGAATGTTACGATTACATAAGAGAGGTCGTTCAGGCCTTGGCGGCCGGCGCCGGTCCCGACATTTTTATGATTAACAATACTTGGGTGCCCGCCCAAAAAGACAAAATGCTGCCGCTGGACAGCGTTAATGATGAGTTAGTAAAGCAGAAAAAACCAAAGATAATGACTCTCCGTGATTATCAGGAGGCATTTGTCCCGATAGCCAAAAAAGATTTGGTCTATAAAGATTCGGACGGGGTGGAAAAAATCTACGCCGTTCCCCTCTGGAATGACAACTTGGCTGTTTATTACAACCGCGATTTGTTCAATCTGGCCGGACTAGCTCCCCCTCCCAAAAATTGGACCTGGCAGCAATTTGAAAAATACATTACCAATTTTGAATCCTATGTTTCCCGCATAACCAACATTGATGAGTTCGGCGGGATAAAGATCGCCGGCGCGGCCATCGGCTACGGTAAAAACGTAGATCGTTCGCCAGACATCCTGTCGGCCTTGATGCTGCAAATGGGAACGCCGATAGTAAACGATAATCTTGAGCCGGTCTTTGATTCCCGCATCACAAGCAGTGATAATACTTCCTTCTCCCCGGGGGAATACGCTCTGGCCTTCTTTACCAAGTTTTCCGACCGCGGCCAAAAATCTTACACCTGGAACAAAGAACAATGGCTTTCCGTTGATTCTTTTATCTCTGGAAGAGTGGGAATGATGATTAATTACTCCCACCGGATTAGCACCATTCAATCCAAAGCCCCTAACCTAAATTTTGGGATCGCTTCGCTCCCCCAAATAAGTGAAAACATAAAGAAGCCAGTGAACTTCGGATCCTATTGGGCCTTTGCGGTTTCCAAACAAGCCACCGGCCAAAAGGCAATTGAATGCTGGGACTTCCTTAAATTTTTGACCGCTAAAGATCAGGCAGAGCAATATTCCCAGACCACCGGCCGAGTGTCCGCTCGCTTGGACGTGATTGACAAACAGAAGGAAGATCCTTGGCTGGGCGTCTTTGCCGACCAAGCGTTATACTCTACCAGTTTTCCCCAAGCCAATAACGCCCGCACCGGCAAAATCTTTGAAGACGCCATTGATTCAATCGTTGATCAGAGAATATCTCCGGCGGAGGCTTCCTCCATCGCCAGTCAACAAATGGTGCAAGAAGGATACCTCTTGATGAAAAAACTCAAAGAAGAGCAGTATTAAAAAATTTTGGCTCCCGGCAATAATTTTTTTCAGAAGCTTTCTATTATTTCTCCCATCCTGCCTTGCATAATCTCCTCAAGGTTATGCCAAGACTTTTTGAGGCGATGATCGGTAATACGATTTTGAGGGTAATTGTAAGTGCGGATCTTTTCCGAGCGGTCACCGGTACCAATTTGGGAAGATCGTATATCTGACACTTCCCGGCGCTGCTTTTCTTTTTCAAGAGCCCTAAGTCTTGCGTTAAGCACCTTCAGGGCCTTTTCTTTATTTTTATGCTGGGATTTTTGATCTTGGCAGGTTATCACCGTCCCGGAGGGGATATGGGTAACGCGAACGGCTGAATCGGTCGTATTGACGCTTTGCCCACCCGGACCGGAAGAGCGAAAGACATCCACCTTCAGATCCTGGGGGTTAATAACGATATCCGATTCTTCCGCTTCGGGAAGAACCGCCACGGTAATAGTTGAGGTGTGAACCCGGCCACTCTTTTCCGTAGCGGGAATACGCTGAACGCGATGAACTCCCGATTCATTCTTTAATAACCTATAAACTTGTCCACCGGTTATCAAGGCGATAACCTCTTTCAAGCCGCCCAAGCTGCTGCGGCTTTGATTAACAATTTCCACCTTCCAGCCAATACCACCCGCAAAAAGAAGATAGGCGCGGAAGAGATCTGCCGCAAAAAGAGCCGCTTCCTCCCCGCCGGCGCCGGAGCGAATCTCCAAAATTACATTACGTGAATCGTCAGGATCGGGCGGCATAATCAGCCGAGCGATTTCTTTCTGTTGATCACTTATTTTCTGCTTCAAATTATAATCTTCCCTTTCAATTAAATTTAGTAGTTCTTCATCACTCTCCTCCTGCAGCAATCTCTGGTTTCCTGCCAACTCTTTTTCTAAATGATTCAATTCTTCAACCTTTTGGGTTAATTCTTTGAGCTCCCTGTGCTCCTTGGTCAATTCCTTTATCCGCTCTACGTTGGCTGAGACTTTGGGATCGTTGAATTGCTTCTCTATTTCAATGACCCGGTGTTTGGCTTTTTGGTATTCGTCTTTAAACATAAATAAGTACTTAGTACTATTTTTTACACCTCATTTACCGGTTTATTTTTCCACTCGGCATTTTGGCGAGGCAGGCGGAACCGTTCCTTCTTCGGCACCAAAAGCTCGGTAATTTTCTCCATGCGAAGGCCCTGAGACCCTTTAATTAAAATTACTTCTCCGCTTCCGACAATCTTTTTGATTTTTCCCCGGAGCGCCGTCGCTATCTTATAATGGAAAATCTTATCTTTAGGAAAGCCCAGCCGGCGCAATTCCCGGTGGGTAGCAAGAGTCCTTTTGCCAACCAGGACGACTTTTCCAGCTACCGGCTTTATTAACCTGGCCAGCTCCCGGTGGGCTGGCTCTTCAACCGGCCCCAACTCTAACATATCGCCCAAAATTACCGTTTTTTTCTTGGATTTTACCAAAGCGAGAGTTTCCAGAGCATCTTTCACTGATTGGGGAGAGGAGTTATAAGTGTCATCAATAATTAAATTGCCTCTTTTCCCCCTGACAAGCTGGACTCTCCCTGGCAATGGTCGAAAATCTCTAAGTATCTCTGCCACTTCTACCAGATTCACCTTAAAATGCACTCCCACGGCCATAGCGGCCAGTGCCGCGTAAATGTGAGCTTTACTGATAACGTTAGCCAACGCCAACGGCAAAAAAATAGTATTAAAGCTCACCCTAAGCATCGCGCCTTGGGCTAAACTGATTCCTTCCCCCAACTCACTCCCGCCACCAATTCTTACTTCCTGAGCTTGTATGTCTGAACCCTTTCGGAAGCCGTAAGTAATAGTCTTCACTGCCAGCTGACTTTTTACGGACCGTAAATAAAAATCATCGTTATTAATAATCGCTACTCCATCACTGGGCAATCCTTTAAAAATCTGGATCTTTTCCTTAAGGATTTTCTTTTGGTTTTTGAAAAACTCTAAATGGGAAACTCCGATTGCAGTTATCACTCCAATATCGGGAGGGGCAAGTGAAGTTAGATATTTCATGTTGCCCGGTCGATCAACCGCCATCTCTAAAACCAATATTTTGGGATACCGCGCTGATTTTATAAAAGCTCCCCAAAGACCCCATAGCATCACTTTCAACCACTTGAAAATATTGCTTTTAGGATCAATATCGCCAATTATTGCTAAAGGCAGGCCTATCTCATTGTTTAAATTCCCGAGGTTTTTCCTAATCGGATATCTATTTTTTAAGACCAGATAAATAGCTTCCTTGGCGCTTGATTTCCCCACACTGCCGGTCACCCCGATAATTTTGGGGCGGTTTAATTTAATAATTTTCTTGGCACACCAGGCAAGGTAGGGGATCAATATTTTATTTACGATAAAACTTTTCATTACTGTTTATTACACATTTAGGATTACAAAAATCACCTCATTAATCAACACGCTTACTGCTTTTTATCTTATTCCTACTCTTTTGGCAAGAATTACCGATTCTCCCCGCGACCCGGTCAAAGAAAAATACCTTGTGCAATGACGTACAGCGCAACCGCTACGATAATCAGCTGTGTTAAAATCCCTAATTGCCATCCCAACACTTTCTTTGGTTGTATCCAACAGTGAAAATAATATAATCGCCTAAGGACCTTGTTCTGGGGAAAAACTGCTCCAAGAAAGGTAAGTCCGTCCGGCAAAACTCCGAAAAAACCACCTCCGAAAAGCCAAAACATTTTTTCCGGATTAAAGCCAAAAAAATAACAAAAAAGAGCAGAGACCAACAGGGGCCCCAAGAGAATGTCAATGGCAAGTTGCGGCAGGTAATTCTTTAATTCTTTCGTTGAATCAAGCTCTTCGGTGATGTATTCCCAATGGGGAATCATATCCAGTAAAAAATGCAGGACTACCGAGATAGTAATAACTAACAAAGAATTATCAGTCAGACTGGCTACGGCGGAACCGGTGACAAAATGGGTGGTTAAAATCATATTTTTAATTTAAATTAGAATTTAGGATCCAGCCGGCTAAAGAGCTGCTCAAGCATAGCATAGGAATGAAATTTGTAATTTTTTGTTCTTTGTGCCTTGTACTTTATAATTTACCCCTATGGACTTCCTGCCGCTAGACACCAGCTTACAACAATTTTTTCTCTCCGAAGAGTTCTTAAGAATTTTAATTGCTCTTGTTATTGCAATAGCGGCTTATTTAGTCTTTACCTTTTTTGTTCGTTACTGGATTGGGACCATGCTTCGCCAAATCGTCTCGCGAGCCAAGGCCTCTTTGTCCCGCGAGAGGCAAATAAACGCTTGGATAGTGCTCATAGAACGTCTCGGCGGGATAGTCATCGCGTTAATCCTAATCTTAACCATACTTTCAGATCTGAAGTATAATATTGCCCCTCTGCTTACCGGAGCTGGTATCCTTGGGCTAGCAATTGGCTTGGGCTCCCAAAACTTAATGAAAGACATTGTTGGAGGAGTCTTCATTTTTTTGGAAGGGAATTACACCGAGGGGGACAAAGTAAAAATCGGCGGGGTGGCCGGACGAGTTGAAAAGATGACCCTAAGGCGAACCTACCTCCGCAGCGAAAAGAATCAATCCCTTCATATCATCCCTAACGGAGAAGTAAAAATTATCTCCGTGTTATCTTCCGGTCCAGTATTGAAAAAGGCAGGGGGGGTTGCCAAAGAAAAAAAATATGCTAAGTAAATAATTTGCTGACCCTGAATTAAATTTAGAAATTAGAAGTTAGAATTTGAAATTTGGAATACTGCATCCGAGATTTCAAATTCCAAATTTCAAATTCTAACTTTCCTCCCATCCGTAGCAAAAATAGGTTTTACTTCCAAAAAATAGCTTCCTGGATAGGCAGAATATTTAGAGAAAAAGGCGTAGTCTGGCAACACAAGATTGCAGAGCTTCTCCGCCCCTTTTTACATCGCAGGGCTAATTGGGGGAAAATGCAATTTTCCAGAATCCTGGTAATTATTTGCTCCGGGGTTATCGCCTTCACCAACCTCGCCAATAAGAGTTCCTTCCAGTATTTCTTCCTAAATTTTACCTCCAAAGAAGATGAATCAGTCATCTTCGCCAACAACAGCTACCGCGAGCCGGAAGTGTTCCATTCCCTGACCTTGGCTCCCATTGCCGATGCCGCTTTTAATATCTCACCGGAAGAAATGCAAAAATTACGCCAAGAAGGGGAAAAAGCTACCATCATTAATCAAGCGGCCGTAGGCATAACTAATCCCACTCCCGAAGAATTCGCTTCAGGAGAAGAAGACGTTTTTATCTACGCCGTCCAGGAAGGAGACACTCTTGGTTCTATTGCCCAGAAATACAGCATTAATTCCAACACCATTCTCTGGGCAAACGACCTTGATAATGCTGATATGATCCATCCCGGAGACCAATTATTTATCCTGCCGGTTTCCGGTGTTCGCCATATCGTTAAATCCGGGGACACAATTGAAACGATTGCCAAACGTTACAACGGAAAAACCGAAGAAATTATCGCTTTTAATGAATTACCCGCTAACGGTCAATTGACTGAAGGAGAGGAAATAAT
>VGKB01000029.1 GCA_016867255.1 Candidatus Moraniibacteriota bacterium | reverse complement strand
AGAACGCTTCGGGACCGTGGGATCTCTTTCCCGCGAACAAGAATTTTTCGGCTACGCGGTGCGCTGCTGCACCGCAAAGAAATAACTTTATTTCCTCCAAAAACCAAAAAAGACCTGCCTTATGGTAGGTCCTTTTCTTTCCCAAAAAATATTACTTAGTATTTCTCATTTCTTCGTTGAAGTGGTTTTGGTGCCGGAGTAGGGAGTATAATCTCCGCCACGGCTGCGTTTTACTTTCACCTTGAAGGTATATTTCGTGCCGGGAGTCAATTGGTCAACGGTAATCTTCTTGTCTCCATCCGTACCCATTTTGATCTTGCCAAAGCTCTGAGTATCGGTCTTGCCGGTAGTTTTGTTTTTGATTTTTACCATAATGTCCACGTTTTTTTTGGCAAAATTCAAATAGCCCACCTTTAATTCTATGGAAGTGGCAGCTCTGTCTTTGCTTTTAATGGAAGCAAGCGTCGGCTTTGAATGGGCCTGAGTCGGAAAGATGCTGACTGCTCCTATTGAAAGCGCCGCTAAAGCAGTCAAAATAAACTTGGGGAAATATTTTTTCATTTCTTTGGCATTACTTGGATTATTGATAATTCTACTACTATTTATCAAAAAAGCAACTCGTGTTTTTGCTAAAATACTAAAAATTAGCTAGAAATTAGAAGGGTTGGGACGATTAGCTTCCACCAGAGGTGGATGAGCCTCTGGCTCACAGTTTTCGCCAGAGGTGTTTGCTTGCCGGTAAGGCAAGGACCCGCCTTTGGCGGAGGGGGTTAGAGCGGTCGCCCGAGGCGACAGGTCAGAGATTACAATAATTCGTGCGTATAGCTCAGCGGTAGAGCACTTGCTCGACACGCAAGGGGTCGCAGGTTCAAATCCTGCTGCGCACACTAGTTCAAGCGCTAGCACTAGAGCGGTCGCCCGAGGCGACAGGTCACTGGTTCGAATCCAGCATCGTCCACAAATTTCACGGAGCGTAGCATAGCTGGCCTAATGCGCAGGGCTGGGGGTCCTGAGACCGTGGGTCCGAATCCCACCGCTCCGACTTTTTTAATATTCATAAAAAAAGAAACCGCCAACCTTCTAGTTGACGGGGGATTATTTCTGCAAAGTACATTCTTATTCATCGCTCTTGGCTTCCTGAACCAATTCTCTGACGAATTGTTCAACCGAATAATCCTTATCCGGAAAATCGATCTCGTTGAAATCGGACCAGTTTCCCAAGGGACTGCTGCCTATCAAAGCATGGTAAAGAGCATGTTTCTCACATCCCATCTTACCGTATTTTTTTTTGCAGTCTTGCAGCGAAATTCGAAATTTTTTCGTGAGTTTTCATCATGGTATCTGAATCGCCTTTTTTATAAAGCGATCGCAGCGTTTCTAGAACATATTCAATTTTTTCTCTCTGCATTTCCTTCCTCCTTGGATCTAAGAGAGCGTTTTCATATGGCATTTACCAGATTAATATCAATTTTTCTAACTAATCAAGAGAGATGTATCATGGCCGAACTCTTTTGACGTCTCTTGGGAACAGGGAGGCGAGGCGGACATTATCAAGCCCGAGCCACTGCTTGGTAAAGCGCTCAAGTCCCAGTCCCCAGCCGCCGTGGGGCGGCATACCAAACTTAAACAAGCTGATATAGTCCTTGAAATCTTTGGGGTTGAGTTGGTGTTTTTTCATACTTTCCGCGAGCTTTTTAGGATCATGGATTCTTTGCGCGCCAGTGCCCAATTCAAGGCCGCGGAATAGAATGTCAAAACTGCGGGTGAATTTACCTTCTTCAGTCGGCATCTGGTAGAAAGGCCTTGCGCTAGTCGGATATTCCGTAACAAATATGAAATCACTTTTCAGTTTATCTAAAGTATATTCTCCCAAAATTCTCTCCCCTTCTGGATCAAGGTCAAGGGCGACATCTTTACTTTTCCTAATCTTATTGATTATCTTGACTCCTTCTTTGAGCGTGATTTTGGGGATTCCGCTTTTGGGAATTTTTGGCTCTCGGTAATTTATAATTTTTTTAACATTACTTGCTTCTTTCCCGACTTTATCCATTATGAATCGAATACAATCTTCTAGTTTTGCCATAATATCGCTATAGTCTCCAATGAATCCCATTTCCGCGTCCAAGCCGGTAAATTCATTGATATGGCGGGAAGTATAATGTGGTTCCGCCCGAAAAACCGGACCGATTTCAAATACTTTTTCAAACACCCCCACCATCATTTGCTTGTAAAACTGCGGGCTTTGGGCTAGAAAAACGTCCTTGCCGAAATAGTCCACTCGAAAAACATTGGCGCCTCCTTCGGTGGCCGTCGGGATAATTTTGGGGGTATGGATTTCGGTAAATCCCTCTTTTTTCATAAATTCCCGGTACCCTTCTTCAATTTTCTCACTAAACTTGAAAATGGACTGCTCTTTGGGACTGCGCAGCGTCAGGGGGCGGTAGTTAAGCAGAGTATCCAGATGAACTTTGCCAATATCTTTGCTGATATCCAAGGGCAGAGCTTGCTCGTTCCCAACCAATACTTCCAGCTCAGCGACTTCCATTTCAAGAGCGCCGGTGGGGATTTCCGGATTTACCAGCTTGAGCGGCCTTTTTTTAATTTTTCCTCTAACTAAAATGACGCTTTCCAAGCCAATGTTCAGCTCTTTTCGGCCAATAATTCTAGTGTTTTTGGTAACGACCAGTTGCAGTAAGCCCGACCCATCCCGCAAGTCAATGAAACTTACTTTTCCGTGGTCTCTCTTGCGGTAGACCCAGCCAGCCAGTATTGCTTCCTTATTGGCATTCCTTATAGTATCCCCGATTTGAATTCTGTTGCTCAATTTAAGCATTAGGGTAATAAAAATGGATAACGGGAAAACTTAACTGAATTTTCTACTTTTCCCTCAGCAGTTTTAACGCTTCCTGATATATTTCCGCCGGAGTCATCCTGATTTTAATAAAACACTTGTCTGCCCCCGCCTTTTTCATTTCCTCTATTTCCGCGTCAAGCGCGGTATTGGACAACGCAATGATCTTGGGACTTTTCTCTATTTTATTTTTTCCCTTAATGTTTTTGAGCATCTCCAGCCCATTCATTGCCGGCATAGACACATCCAGCAAAACAATATCAAATGGCTCTTCTTTGATTCTCTTTAAACCCCAAGCTCCATTTTCCGCCCTCTCCACGCTAAAACCTTCCTGAAGAAATTTGAGCCCGTACATTTCCAGAAGATCTTGGTCGTCATCAATTATGAGTACTCTTTTTTGCATCGATATTATTTTTTATTTATCATTTATCATTCGTTATTTTGAGTGAAACTATCTCGTCTTATCCTCCAAGTTTTTTTAGCAATTTTTCCGGCGTATAATCCGCTTTAATAAGAAAATCAGCCGCTCCAAGGTTCTTAGTTTCCTTTTCCTTCTCCGGATCCTGCTCATTGCTAAAGATGATTAATTTTGTCTTCCCTCCCCAGTCTTTCAGCTTCTTGAGAATTTCTATTCCGCCGCCGCCGGAAATCAAAAGGTCTAGTAATGCCACTTCCGGCTTTTCTTTCATAATCCGTTCCAAAGCTTTTTGGGTCTCGTTAACCAAAATAACCTCATTCCCTGCCTGCTCAAAGTGCTTCTTGTAGATATCTGCAATCATCTCGTCATCCTCCAGAATTAAAATTTTCATATTTTTATTTAGTAAATTTAAATTTGGAAGCGGCAAAATCTTCCCACCTGAATGTTTTCCCCCACTTTGCTGATTGTTTCTTTTATTACATCGTCAACTTTTCTTCCCGGATCTTTAATAAAAGGCTGGGTAAGAAGGGCATTCTCTTCGCGAAACTTGCTAATTTTACCCTGCAGGGCTTTTTCCACAATCTCTGCCGGCTTGCCGGATTTTTCCAACTGTTCTCGGTAGATGTTTTCCTCCTGCTCCATCTCTTCTTGAGAAATATCTTCCGGTTTTACCGCCTTAGGATTAGCCGCTACCACTTGCATAGCTAAATCTTTGCCTAATGCCTCAAAGTCAGCATTTTTAGCCACGAAATCCGTTTCACAAAAAAGCTCCAGCAGCGCGCCCACTTTCTTGTTCGTATGCACATAGAAGGCGATAATTCCTTCTTTGGTCTCTCTTTGGGACTTGCGGTTAGCCGTTTCAAGGCCCCTTTTTCTAAGCACAATAATAGCTTTTTCAATATCGCCAGACGTTTGTTCAAGCGCGGCTTTACATTCTGCGATACTGACGGCAGTTTTTTCTCTGAGTTCTTTTATTTGTTCTAAATTTATTGACATATTAGTGTCTTTACGCTTTTTTTGCCTCTAAGATCTCTCTCGCCACATATCGCAATATCAATTGAACCGATTTTACCGCATCATCATTAGCCGGAATCGGAAAATCAATCTCTTTGGGGTTGTTGTTGGTATCGGTTAAGGCGATTATCGGAACACCGGTCTTTCGCGCCTCGGCAACTGCCGTGTTTTCTTCTTTAACTCCCACTACAAAAACCGCATCAGGGAGATCTTTGAGACTCTTGATCCCTCCCATATTTTTTTCAAAATCTTGGATTAGTTTTTTAAAGTCAGCTCTCTCTTTTTTGGTGTAGTGGCTTAATTCTCCCCCCTCGTCTTTTTTTTCCAAATCCAAGAGTTTTTGGATGCGGCGGCGGAGAGTGGTAAAATTCGTAAAAGTGCCTCCCAGCCAACGTCCCGTAACATAAGGCATCCCGGTAATTTCCGCCGCTTCCTTTACCAAAGCGTAGATTTGTTTCTTAGTTCCAAGAAATAAAATCGTGCCCTTCCCGTTCACAACGGATTTTATCTTCTCTAAAGCCGTCTCTAGCTTCTGGTAGGTAATTTTCAGGTTTATAATGTGAATTCCGCTTCTCTCACCGAAAATATAAGAACCGGCTCGCGGATCCCAACGACTTTTTTGATGGCCAAAATGCACCCCTGCCTTCAAAAGTTCTTCCAACTTAGGCAACCGTCCCTTAGGAAGAGGCAAGAGCTTGTTTTCGTTTTTTGAGCTAATGTTGCCCTTGGCTTCTCCTTTATCATCTTGGCCCGGGTCGTTTTTTTTGCCGCTGTCTTTCTCGGATTCGCTCAACCGTTTTTCTTCTTCTTTAGATTCCACTTCCCCGCTGCCAGCTTCGTGCTCCGCGTCCTCAATTGCTGTTGAGGGCATGCTTTGTAATTTTTTTGTCATCTTCTCCCTTATTAGTTAATCCGCTGCGTTCTCTTTTGCGGCAGTTTTTTTAGGTAAGAATTGCCGAGGGTTTTCCCAAAAACATGAACGCATGAGTGATAAAAACATTATACTGTATCCTGTAATTTTATAACCGCAAACATCAATTTCGTCAAAAAACCGTTAATTTTGCCCCCATTTTAATCTTCATATATAATTAGTTTGGCTAAGAAATAATCGAATTTGCATATGAAAGCCCAGTTTAGGTGGTCTACTTTTTGGGTTTTGTTTTTTATTTCCTTTTTTCTCCCTTTCGCCGCGGAGGCAGTCTGCCCCGCCTGTACGGTAGTTGTAGCGGGAGGATTAGGAATTTCAAGATGGATTGGTATTGATGATTTCATTTCCGCCATCTGGATTGGAGGGTTGTGTCTTTCCGTAACCGCCTGGAGCTGGAGTTTCCTTAAGAAAAAGCAGAAATTAAACGCCGTAACGGGATTCGCCGTTTTGTTTCTGGTCTACTTCTTTGCCTTAATACCTCTTTATAAACTAAATTTTATTAACCTGCCCGGAAACCGCCTTTGGGGAGTAGATAAAATAATTCTGGGAGTAACCGCCGGCACGATCGTTTTTTGGCTTGGCGCCTTTATCCACTCCAAATTAAAGAAAAGGAATGAGGGAAAGGTTTATTTTCCTTTCCAGAAAGTAGCGGTGCCGGCAGGATTGCTATTGGTCGTTAGTCTGGGATATTATATTTACTGCAAGTGCGCATATTAGTTCTGTTACAAATTTAGTTTAAACTTTTTGAGATTTTTTTATGAATATCGGCCAACTGAAAGATCGGGAGATTGTAAACGAGATGGAGGAATCCTATTTGGACTACGCCATGAGCGTCATCGTGGCGCGGGCGCTGCCGGACGTGCGCGACGGCTTAAAGCCGGTTCACCGGAGAATTCTTTACGCTATGCACCAATTGGGGCTCCGGCACAATGTCAAATATCGCAAGTCGGCGCTGGTGGTCGGTGATGTTTTGGGAAAATATCATCCCCATGGCGATATAGCGGTTTATGACACCTTGGTCCGTATGGCCCAAGACTTTTCCTTTCGCTACCCGCTGGTGGACGGACAAGGCAATTTTGGCTCAATGGACGGGGATAACCCAGCCGCTATGCGTTACACCGAATGCCGCATGACCGCCGCCGCCGAAGAGATGCTTGCCGACATTGAGAAAGAAACCGTTGACTTCGTTGATAACTACGACGCCAGCCGCAAAGAACCCCGAATTCTGCCCGCCCGCCTTCCTCAAATGTTGCTTAACGGAACAATGGGAATCGCGGTGGGAATGGCTACTAATATTCCTCCCCATAATCTTGGCGAACTAGTGGATGCGCTAGTATTGATGCTGGAAAAACCAGAGGCTGGAATTGAGGATATAATTAACTTCGTCAAAGGACCGGATTTCCCCACGGGAGGCACCATTTACAATAAAAATGATATTCTGCAGGCCTACGCCACCGGAAAGGGGAGAATCCTTACCCGGGCCCAGGCCGAAATCCAGGAAACTAAAAAAGGACACCGGATCGTTGTCAGTGAAATCGTCTATCAAACAAACAAGGCTCAAACTATCGCCAAAATCGCCGAACTAGCCAGATTGAATAAGTTGGATGGCATCAAAGATATCCGGGATGAATCAGACAAAGAAGGGGTCAGGATCGTAATTGAACTTAAAAAAGATGCCCAGCCCAATAAAATTCTCAACAAGCTGTATCTCCTTACTGATTTGCAAAAAGCTTTCAACGTAAATATGCTGGCCTTAGTGGATAACGGCATTCAGCCAAAAGTGTTGGGGCTTAAGGAGGTAATGGAACATTTTCTGGAGCACCGTAAAATCGTGGTGCGGCGCCGCACGGAATTTGATCTCAAAAAAGCCAGAGAGCGAATGCATATTCTGGAAGGGTTAAAAAAGGCGCTTGACCACATTGACGAAGTGATTGCCCTTATAAAAAAATCTTCCACCAAAGAAAACGCTCACCGCAATCTCATCAAAAAATTTGGATTTTCCGAACTTCAAGCCACGGCTATTTTAGAAATGAAACTGCAGACCCTAGCCGGGCTGGAGAGAAGGAAGATTGATGACGAGCTTAAAGAAAAACAGCAGTTGATAGCCAATCTGGAAGCCATCTTGGCTTCGGAAAAATTGCTCAAAAATGTAATCAAACAGGAACTCCTGGCAATCAAAGAAAAGTATAGAAGCGAGCGGCGCACCCGGGTGATGGCGCGGGGAGTTAAGGACTTTGCCGCCGAAGACATTATTCCCCAAGAAGATACCTTGGTTGTTACCACCAAAAGCGGCTATATAAAAAGGACTAGCCCCAAAGTATACCGTTCCCAACATCGGGGCGGTAAGGGAGTAATGGGGGCGGCGCATAAAAAAGATGATTCAGTGGACCATCTTTTTATTACCGACACTCACGCAAATATAATGTTTTTCACTACTGCCGGAAGAGTCTTCCAGTTAAAAGCTTACGAAATACCGGAATTTTCCCGCACCGCTAAAGGCCAGGCGCTGGTAAATTTTTTGAATCTAACCAGTGAAGAAAGGGTTTCCGCGATTATCGCTCTTCCCGCCGATAACGCGCCGAAATATTTTTTCTTCGTTACCCGCAAAGGAATAGTCAAAAAGACGGAAAAAACAGCTTTTGATACGGTGCGGCGCAGCGGCCTGATCGCCCTCCGGCTAAAACCCGGCGACGAGCTTTGTTGGGTTCAGGGCAGTTCGGGAAACAGTGAAGTGGTTTTGGTTTCTTCCAAAGGCCAGGCAATCCGCTTTCACGAAAAAGACGTTCGCCCAATGGGCCGGGTAGCAGCCGGGATTCGCGGAATGCGCCTCAAGGGAGACGACTACATAGTGGGAATCAATATGATTGCCGAAGGGGAAAGCAATAATTTACTTTTAAACGTAAGCGCTAACGGCATTGGAAAATTTTCTCCTCTTAAAGAATACCGAAAACAAAACCGGGGAGGAAGCGGCATTCGCACAATGCGAATTACGGAGAAAACCGGCCCTTTGGTTTTAGCCCGGGCAATGGCCCAGGAATCGCGGAATAAGTTGGACCTAATTCTGACTTCCCAAGAAGGCCAGGTAATCCGCACTCCGCTTAACAAATTGTCCGTGCTCGGTCGCAATACCCAAGGAGTAAAAATCATCAAACTTGATGGCGGAGACAAGGTAGCTTCAGGCGATATCATTGGCGAGTAAAAAAATGAAAAATAAATATAAAAACGGCATCGTCATTCCTTTTGTGATTGTTTTCGGCTCAGTCCTAGCCCTTATTCTCACAAGCTTACTGGGATACGTCTCATACCGCTACCAGCAATCCGTCCGGCAGGCCGCTCGGGCCAATGCGCTGCAAGCCGCCGAAGCGGGCCTTAATTATTATTATTGGTACGTTCTCCATACTCTAGAAGGGCTTTCTTCCGCCCAACTGGAAGCTTACTGGAACGGGACGCCGCTGGGAATTCCCTACTATGACGGCCAATTAAAAAATCAGGCGGGAACCGTCATTGGCGATTACCGCATCGCCGTAACTAAACCCGTGCGCGGATCTACTATCATAATGGCAGAAATTACCGGCCGGGACACAAAACACCCTTCCATTGAGAGAAGAGTAAGGGCACGCTTGCGTAAACCTTCCTGGAGTGAATATTGTGTTATTGCCAACGACGTTATGCGCTTCGGCGCTGGCACGGAGACTTGGGGGCCAATTCATTCCAACAATGGGATTCATTTTGATGGTATAGCTCATAACTTGGTATCCAGTTACGTTACTACTTACTGGGATCCTGATTACAGAACAACCAAACCAGGCGTTTGGACAGCCCTGTCCGACGAGTCGCAAGTCTTTTTGGCCGGCAAAGAATTCCCGGCTGAGTATAAGGATTTTAATGGTGTTTCGGTAAATTTTGGAGTAATGAAAGACTATTCTCAGCCGTCCCAAGGAGGACTATATTTTCCAGATCTAGGAAGATCTTACTGCGGCTATCATCTAAGATTAAGAATTGATGGAACGATAAGAGTAAGCCGGATATCTTCCTGTAATTCCACCACTCATCAGATTATCAGGGAAACAACTTCAACTTCCTATCAGATGCCCTCTAACGGACTTATCTTTTTTCAAGACGATGTTTGGGTGGACGGGACTATAAGCAATGTTCACCTCACTGTCGCCGCCGCCGATCCCGACAGCGGCACCGAGACAAATATTTACTTAAATAACGATGTCACTTATACCAATTTTGACGGAAAAGACGTTCTTGGTCTGGTCGCTCAGAACAATGTAGATGTTGGCCTTTACAGCGACAACAATTTAGAGGTTGATGCGGCTCTTGTGGCTCAGATAGGCCGAGTCGGCAGAGATTATTATTCCTGGTCCAATTCCTCAACTTATTATATAAGAAACACTATCACGGTTTACGGCGCTATTGCCACCAATCGTCGTTATGGCTTTGCTTGGGTCTGCGGCAGCACTCACTGCTCCGGCTACCGCAACCGCAATCTCGTTTA
>VGKB01000028.1 GCA_016867255.1 Candidatus Moraniibacteriota bacterium | reverse complement strand
CGAAGCAAAGACAAAATTTTTGACTTTATGCCGCACAGCGGCTTCCAGCAGATTGATGCTGCCCATCACATTTACGTCAAAATAAAGTTTGGGCTTTAGCAAAGAGGATCTAACTCCCGCCATCGCCGCCAGATGAATTATTTTTTGAGGTCTTTCTTTCTTAAATATTTTTTCAATCAGTTTTTCGTCGCGGATGTCGCCTTCATATAATTTAAACTTGTAACCCTTGAGAAAAATCTTTACCCGGTCGCGCTTAAGCCGCGGATTATAGTAGTCGTTGAAATTGTCTACTATAATAACTTTATCTCCCCGATCCATCAATTTTTTAGCGCAGGCCGAGCCGATAAACCCCGCCCCGCCGGTAATGAGAATTTTCATATGCCAATATGCCGATATTTATTAGAAAGTTTAAAAATGATAGATGTTAAATACTTTCAAAGTCTACATCAAATAAATGAATTTTATAAACAAAAATAAGCTAATTATATTTGTGTTGGTTGTTACATTACTCAAGGGAATAATCTGGGCTTACGCGGTGCCGCCCTTTCAGGCGCCGGACGAGCAAATCCACTACGCCGTGGTTCAATCATATGCCGAGCCTGCTAATTATTCTCCGAAATCTTTTGACTTTCCAAGCAAAAAAGTCAACTTTACTGATATTAGGACTCAAAACCTATCGCCGGAGTTAAAAAATTATCTTTTAAAGACCGATTTTGACAGGACCCGCTTTAACGAGAAAGAGGAGTTTGACTTTGGTTCTTGGCTACCCTTTCGGAACCAAAGCGCTGCCGAAAATAACCAAAAGCTTTCCAGATTTGTTGAAGTTTATCCGGTGTGGAATACTAATTATTCGCCGCTTTATTATCAGACAGGAGCGTTCATTGAAAATTTGTTCTCTGACTGGGGGGTGGCGGAGAAAAGTTTTTTTGTTCGGTTGGCGTCGGTGCTGTTTGGGACAATTTTTGTTTTGACCGCTTATTTACTCTTTCGTGAATTAAACCTTGGCAAAAAAAAGGCGGCGCTGCTGGCGGGCGCGGTTTCTTTCCAGCCGATGCTTACTTTCATCTCCGCTTCAATAAACGTGGATTCATTACTTTTTGCGTCATTTGGGATGTTTCTCTGGGGAGCGATGCGGATAATAAAAAGGAATTTGGATTGGGTTGGCTTAACGGCGGCAGTGGCAGGATCCATTATCAGTATAGAAGCAAAGCCGTCCGGCTATTTTGCGCTTGCCGCCCTGATGTTCCTGTTCTTTGTCTTGGCTCTCAAAAACCGGAGTTGGATTTGGAGCCGAATCAAAGAATTGGATAAATTGGTTCAAGCCGTGATTATTATAAGCCCCGCAGTGTTTTTTCTCTTCTCGTTTTTTTTTACTTAATTGGATTTACCGGAATTTTTTTTTCAGAAGCGCATCCGCTTGACATTCTTGACAACTATGTTTTACACCAGTTGGAATATCCTGTCCTGTTAGGCCATTCCTGGTTTTACTGGGGCAGTTTCGGCTGGCTGGCCATCCCGATTCATCGCTATTTCGTTTATATTCTTTGGGCGGTGATGGGGTTGGCATTCGCTAGCGTCTTAAAGTATTTTTGGCAAACGGCGAAGAGTTTTGGCGCCTTGCCTAAACAAGAAAAAACCGCTTTTTATCAAACTATTTTTTTGATTTTTTGCGTTTTGGGATTTTTTCTGATGATCCACACCGTGAATTTTCAGCAGGTTAATCCGCGCAATGTTGCCGACGAAAGTCACTCTATCGCTATCCAGGGCCGCTATTTTTTTCCGGTGATGGCCGCTAAATTTTATTTGATTTTCTTGGGTTTGTCCTTTTTGTTATCGCGTCCATCTTGGCGGGCCGTAGCTTGGTTTTTATTTTCTTTTATGCTAGTTTTAAATCTAGCGGGGTTATTTGTCTATGTTATTCCCCGTTATTATTTTTAAATCCGGTAAAGAAAAAATGCTGTATCTTCTGCTTTTGGTGAACATATTATTGATGACTGCGGGGCAATTGTTTTTCAAACAGTCAGCAATTTACGCTAATTTACACCCGGATCTTGATTTTTTTCAAAAATATTTACTGAACCCCTGGTTCTACGGCGCGGTCTCTTTTTTCGGAGTTGCTACGATTACTTGGGTCCAAGTGCTGACTTACCTTAAGCTTTCAGTCGCTTACCCGATTTTGAGCATTTCTTACATATTAGTTGCGTTAGGCGCTTTTTATTTCTTCGGAGAGAAATTGAGCTTGGTAAATATTCTTGGGATATTTTTGATTATGTGCGGCGTATCGCTTGTTTCAATAAAGTAATTTTTAATTATCGCCGGAAATAGGATGGCAAAAAAAGCGTTGATTACCGGCTCAGCCGGGCTTATCGGTTCAGAAGCGGCCAGATTTTTCGCGAAAAAAGGTTTTAAGATTATCGGTATTGACAACGACATGCGGAAGTATTTTTTTGGTCCGGAAGCCAGCACCAGCTGGAACCTGAAAAATTTAGAGAAAAGTTTGAACGGCAAATATGTTCATTGTAATGTGGATATTAGACGAAATAGAGAGGTGGAAAAAATTTTTAAAGACTATGGGAAGTTTGATATCATTATCCATACTGCCGCCCAGCCCTCCCACGACTGGGCCGCTAAGGAACCTTTCACCGATTTCACGGTTAACGCCAATGGAACTTTGGTAATGCTGGAAAATTTTCGCAATTATTCCCCAGAAGCGGTTTTTATTTTTACTTCCACCAACAAAGTTTACGGTGACACGCCTAACAATCTTCCTCTAGTAGAGCTGGAAAAGAGGTATGAAATTGAGGAATCACATCCGTACTTCAGAAACGGGATTGATGAATCCATGAGCATTGACAATTCCAAGCATAGTATTTTTGGCGCTTCCAAAGTGGCGGCGGACATTATGGTGCAGGAGTACGGAAAATACTTTGGCTTGCGTACGGGGGTATTCCGCGGCGGATGCCTAACAGGGCCTAACCACAGCGGCACGCAATTACATGGCTTTCTGGCATATCTTGTGAAATGCATTGCCACCGGCCAGAAATATACCATTTTCGGGTACAAAGGCAAGCAGGTGCGCGATAACATCCATTCTTACGACTTAGTGAACATGTTTTGGCATTTCTGCCAAAAACCCCGCCGAGGGGAAGTCTATAACGCCGGCGGTTCGCGCCATTCCAATGTCTCCATGCTGGAAGCCATTGAAAAGATAGAAAAAATTCTCAACAAAAAAGCTAATTATGAATACGCGGACCAAAACCGGATTGGCGACCACGTCTGGTATGTAAGTGATGTCTCTAAATTTAAGGCGCATTACCCGGAGTGGAACTTCAAATACGGCATTGACGATATCTTGGAGGAAATTTGTGAACAAGGACATTTTTAAAACCTTTATGCGCTACAATAACATTTTAATAACCGGCGGAGCTGGCTTTGTGGGATCAAGCCTAGCGATAAAGCTGAAGGAAAAGTATCCCAAAATTAGTGTTACGGCTCTTGACAACCTCAAGAGAAGGGGCTCCGAATTGAATCTGGCGCGGCTCAAGGAAAAAGGAATAGTCTTTCTCCACGGTGACATACGCAACAAAGAAGATTTTGAGGAAATTGGCAAAACGGATTTACTGTTGGAATGTTCGGCGGAGCCGTCCGTGCTGGCGGGAATTGGCTCATCGCCGGAATACCTCATTAATACTAATTTGCTGGGTACAATCAACTGCCTTGAATTTGCAAGAACTAGGGGAGCGGATTTTATGTTCCTATCAAGCAGCCGGGTCTATCCAATTGAAACACTGAATAATTTGAATTTTATTGAAGGCGAAACCAGGTTTTCGTTATCCGATCGGCAAAGCGTGGCTGGAGTGTCCGCGGAAGGCGTTTCGGAAGGATTTCCGCTTTCCGGAGCAAGATCGCTTTATGGCGCCACAAAATTGTGCTCCGAATTGATGCTGCAAGAGTATTGCTACAACTATGGCGTAAAAAGTATAATCAACCGCTGCGGAGTAATCACGGGCCCCTGGCAGATGGGAAAAGTTGATCAGGGAGTCTTTGTTTTGTGGGTGGCGAAACATATTTTTGGCGGCAAGCTCACTTACATTGGCTACGGCGGTGAGGGGAAGCAAGTGAGGGATTTTATTCACGTGAGCGATTTATTTGACATTATAGACATTCAGCTCAATGATTTTCCAAAGTTCAGCGGCCAGACTTTTAATGTCGGCGGCGGGCTCGGAAACAGCGTTTCCTTGTGTGAACTTACGAAAGTGTGCGAGGAGATAACCGGCAATAAAATAAAAATCAGTAAAGTGCGGGAAGAAAGACCGGCGGACTTGAAATTATTTATCGCTAATTGCGCCAAGATCAAAAAAATTACCGGTTGGCAGCCCAAAAAAGACATTAAAAAAACAATTTCAGATATCGCCGAATGGATTCTCAAAAACAAAAAGAAGTTAAAACCAATTTTGTCATGACCAAAGGAATAAACTTATTGTCGCTGGTTATCCCCGCCCATAACGAGGGGAGTAGGATAAAGAAAACCGTTTTGGCTTTTTACCGAGAATTGGCGAAAGCCGGAATCCAGCATGAGATTCTGGTAGTTAACGACAACAGCACGGACGACACTGAAGAAATTTTAAAGAAGCTCTCCCAAGACATTGAATCCGTTCGCTACATCAACAATAAACCGCCCAACGGATTTGGCTTTGCCGTCCGCAAGGGGCTTGATAATTTTCGCGGGGATGCCGTGGCCGTCGTGATGGCGGATTTGTCCGATAGACCGGAAGATTTGGTGAAATTCTACGAGAAAATGCGAGAGGGATATGATTGCGTTTTTGGGTCGCGATTCATCAAGGGCGGCAAGACCATAAACTATCCCGCGCTAAAATACTTTCTCAACCGTTTTACCAACAATGTCATCCGCCTGCTTTTTGGCATCCGCTATAACGATGTGACTAACGCTTTCAAGCTGTATAGCCGGGAAGCCGTTCAGGGATTGCGGCCGTTCTTGAGCCGCCATTTTAATTTGACGGTGGAGCTGCCACTCAAAGCTATTGTCCGGGGTTATTCTTACGCGGTTATGCCAAACTATTGGATAAATCGGGCGGAAAGAGAATCACACCTCAAGATCAAGGAGATGGGCAGCCGTTATTTTTTTATCATTTTGTACTGTTGGCTGGAGAAATGGATGTCCCGCGGAGACTACCGAAAATCTAAAAAGAAATAAATGTTGAGATGAAAAATTATCTTAAAGAAATATTATTTGCCGCTGTTTCTCTGGCCCTTCTCTGCAATTTTGGCTTCTTTGTCTACAAAAACAGTGTGGACATCCCTTTTTGGGACGAATGGGATGTGGCGGATTTGATAATGCAAAAAGGTAATTGGCTGGAAACGGTAACCCATCAGCACAACGAGCATCGCATTGGCGTTGGCCTTGCTCTTATGAAAATCTTAGCTCCCCTCACTAACTGGAGCCAGCTGGCAGAGATTGCAGTCGTGTCGTTGGAGATAATAATGTCTTGTTTGCTGGCGCTTTACGCAAAAAAGAAAATCAGTCGGAAGATTACCCTTTGGGACCTCATTATCCCACTTATTTTTTTGAATATTCTTCAATGGGGCAATATTATTTCCGCTTTTCAAATGACTTTTGTTTTTCCTCTGCTTTTCCTGTTTCTGGGTGTTTGGTCGCTTACGGTGGAAAATACCGCCAAAAGAAACGCTTTAATAGTTATTTTTTCCCTGCTGGGAGCTTTTTCCTCTTTCCACGGCTTGTTTATTCCGGCTGTTTTTATCTTTTTTCTGGCCGCCGAATCCTTGCTGAACCGTTTCCGGCAATGGAGAATATCTCTGCCGGCTATAGCCGCTGAAATCATGATAATAGCGGCTTATTTTTGGGGTTACGAGAAGAAATTCCAGGCCGCGTTAAATTTAAAGCCCGATTTTCAGACTCTGGATTTTTTTACCGTTCTTCTCGCAAACGGTTTTTTCTACCATGCCGGCGTAAGCCAAAAATACGGCTTGAATTATATTTTAACGGCGCTTGCCGTTTTGGCACTGGTTTACGGGTTGTACCGGGTAGCGATTGTCAGGAAGAATGAATTGGCTTCTTGGATTGGAGTCCTGCTAATCATCTATTCATTTTTATTTGCTCTTTCAATTACTCTTGGCCGCTCTGCTTTCGGCATTGGCCAGGCCTCAGAAACCAGATACATCACCTTCTCCATGCTTATTCCCTTAGGCATTTATTTTATTTTGGGAAGTATCAGGAGGAAAAATTTAGCAAAATTTGTCTTAGTTGTGGTTTTGCTGGGGGGATTATTTTCTTACCCTTCTTCCGTTGGGGATTCGGTGACGGCCGGCGTTGAGACCAGGAAAAACGCGCTGCAATGCTACGAAAAAACCGAAGCAGGCGGATACGACGCCTGCTTCAAAATAATGCCGCTTTATCCCGACAGGGAGAGGTTGAATAGTTTAATGCCAAACGTGCTAAAATATAAAGAGGTAATTGAGAAAACAGGAAAGTAACGGCTAGACGTATCTTGGCGGAAACGCATCAAGATTGATGGAAAAATCCTCTTTTAATCTGGTCAGATTGGGACTGTAATAAGGGTCGTTTTTTATTTCTCTTCTCCATTTATTAAACATATGCATTCTTTCTCTCTTTACTCTCCGGTATTTTTCCGGATGGGTAGTCTTTAATTGCTCGTCGTCTCCTCGGCTTAGAGATTCATAATGGTAGAGTTTCGCGTAAGGCGTGTAAACAATCAAATAGCCCATTTTTCTGATCTTGAGGCAAAGGTCAATATCGTTGTAAGCAATTGACAGATTTTTTTCGTCAAATCCTCCCGCTTTGGAGAAAACACTTTTCTTTGTCAACAGGCAGGCGGCCGTCACGGCGCTGTAGTTCTTAATGATATTTGCTTGGCTCATATAGCCCTCATTATCTTCCGGCAAATGCTTGAAAGCGTGCCCGGCAATTCCCGTGCCCAAAATGACTCCCGCGTGCTGAATTTTATTGTTGGGATAAAGCAATTTAGCTCCCACCGCTCCCACTTCCGGCCGTTGAATTTGTTCCAACATTGCCGAAAGCCACTCCCCGGTAATTACTTCGGTGTCATTGTTCAAAAAGAGAATGTATTCATTTTTTGACCAGCTGACCGCAAAATTATTTATGGTTGAAAAATTGAAGGGTTTATCATATTTTAGCACCTTGCAAGCGGGATAATCTTTTAGTTTTTCCAGGTAACGCCGGGTTTTTTCTTCTTGGCTTTGGTTGTTGACTAAAACAATCTCATAATTTTTGTAGTCCGTTTTGGTGAGAATGCTTTCAACGCATCTTATTAAGACATCCGTTTGGTCGTGGAAGGGTATTATAATGGAGACTCCCGGGTCGCCGACAATTTTTCTTTTTATTCTGAATCTGCCCGGAGAAAGCTCTTCTTGCGCGTGACCCTCAACCATATTCCTCTTCAAATAATCGTTAAGGGCCTTGATTGAATTTTCCCCCGCGTAGTTTTTAGCGGCGATGCCAGTGGAAGTTGAAGTTTCAATTTGTCTCCAGTGGTAGAGGATTTTGGGAATGTGAAAAATTTTCTCCGGACTGGTTCTCTCAATAAAGCGCAGAACAAGATCGTAATCCTGAGCTCCCTCATAGCCCTTGCGAAAACCCCCAAGCGCGTTAACGATAGATCGGCGAAAAAGACTGTGGCAAACGTAATTCATTGAAAGGAACATGTCAGGCGACCAATCCGGTTTGAAAAACGGGTTAAGCCGCCGGTTTTTTTCGTCAATTTTGTCTTCGTCACTGTAGATGAAATCAATTTTAGGGTTTTTGTTTAGCGCTTTAACGTACTCATAGAGCGCATTTTCCGGCAGTTTGTCATCGTTATCAAGCAGCAGGATGAACTCTCCCGTAGCTAGCTTCAGTGCTTCGTTGGAAGCGCCGGAAATATGTTGGTTATTTTGGCCAAAACTTACCCTTATTCTCTTATCTCCGCAAGTTTTCCATTTCTTTAGGCAGTTGAGAGTTTCTTTTTTAGTGGAAGCGTCGTCGTGGAGGCACAATTCCCAATGCGGATAGGATTGGTTGACAACGGAGTCAACGCATTGGTTGAGCCATTTGGAGTCAACGTTATAGACGGGGGTGATAATGGAAATTTTTGGCTTATAATCAAGCTCGTTTATTTTTTGGGAGATTTCCTTTTCATCCTTTTTCTCTTTTAAATTTATCCATTCCCGGTAATCATCTTTCCTGTGACTGCCGGACTGGAAATATTCCCTGCCGTGGGCCAGATATTTAAAGAAATATCTAACTGTTTTTATTATTCCTTCCCTTTTGGCAACGGACAGAGCTTTTCTTTGGAGTTCACTCATGTCTTCGCGGCGGAAATTTTTTAGCTTTAGGTAACGATTGCGCAATTTCCAAAATTTAGAGGAGCGCATAAGGTCCATCTCCGCCGTTAGCCGCTCCAGCTGGTAATTTTTTGTCGCCAATTGGCTCTTTTTTTTCTCCAATTGGGCGGCTAAATTATTGGTTTTTAACCAGTTTTTTCTTAGGAGGAGCTTTGATTTCTTAATTTCATCTTCCTCACTGATTTTAAAATCGAGAGCCAGCTTAAAAAGGAGGGAGAATATTTTTTCAATAAAACGGGTATATTTTCCCCTACTAAAAGAGTATTCCAAAGACGGTTTGAACTCCCCCCTTTTTGTTATAAAGTAAATCCTTCTGTAGAAAGAACTTGTTTTTTCTTCCAATTCCAAGAAATTTTGGTTGTAAAATCGGAACAAGGGCCGGGTCAGCTTCTTTCCCTCAACCTTTAGG
Source organism: Candidatus Moraniibacteriota bacterium (assembly GCA_016867255.1). Classification (GTDB taxonomy): domain Bacteria; phylum Patescibacteriota; class Minisyncoccia; order CAIUEV01; family CAIUEV01; genus VGKB01. The sequence continues at coordinate 1,333 of VGKB01000028.1, read as the reverse complement.
GCGTGGGAGTAGAATATTACCAGCTGGAATAAAAGCCAGTCGCGGGTGTTATTGGAAAATACGCAGTTATAACCTAATTTTTCTTGGTCAAGCAGGTTTTCCAAATCTTTGTGGCTGGGCAGTCCGTTCTTGATATGTTCTTCCAGCCAGAGATGCCGTTCGCCCGCTATTTTTTTAAAATAAGCGGCAGCGGTTTTTTCCGCTTGCTTTACTTCCGGAGAGTCAAAAGGAGCGGCCAGCACTATCAATCCCTTTGAAACCCTAATTGATTCTTTTATGAAAGAAACCCGTCTCTTAAAATTTATGTGTTCAAATACGTCGCTGGAAATAACCACGTCAAAGCTGTTGTCCTCAAACATATTCATTTTATTCCCATCTCCCAAGACAAGATTGGGCTCTTTGCCCGGCCTAATGTCCAAAAGGGTGAGTTTATCCCCCGGGTCAATAAAATGTTCCAGCATCCCGGCTCTTCCCCCTACATCTAAAATTTTTATTCCCGGAAGCTTGTTTGCTTTTTTGTATTTCTTTATGCCGGCGCTAATGATATAGTTGCGGGAGTATTGGTCAAAAGGCAAATCCAAGATGTCTATTTTCCCCATAGATGGTTTAGCTTAATTATCCCAAATTGGTTTTCTTCCTTGGAAAAAATCTTAAAGCTGCAAGTTCTTTCTTTTATGTCGTAGGGATTTATGCATTCCCAGTCGTAAAGAGTTACGGTCAAATCGTAAGCTCCCGTAAAAAATGGGTTTTTGATTATTGTGAAATCCAAGCTCCCCCTGCCTTTTATTTTTTCAATCAGGCAGTGGGAAGTTCTGGTATTTGGCCCGCCGAGATTAATTCCGTCCTGGGTATAAATTGCTATGCCAAAAACCGGCTTTAGGATTGTCTTGCGGCATTGATAATGGATTCTTATATTTATGTCATCGCCGGTACTAAAGATGTTCTTGGGTTTGCCGTCTTTATCTAGAAATTCTACTTTGGCGATTCGGGCAATTTTTTCTTTTTGGGGGGGTGTCTTTTTTTGGCGCGGGGTTTTTATGTTGGCAGATTTTTTAATTTCGTTTTTCTCAATTCTGTCCTCTTCGTCGCGCATATTCTGGTTGACGTATTTTTCTACTGTTGCGAGAGGTTGTCCGATTAATTCAATTTTGCCGTTGTGAAGGAGCATTGCCCGATCACAGTAACGTTGGATAGTGCCCATATCATGGGTTACCAAGATTACCGTCTTGCCTTGCTTGCGGAACTTGTTAAACTCTTCAAGGCATTTCTGCTGGAAATTCGCGTCGCCGACAGCCAGCACTTCGTCCATAAGCAAGATGTCGCGGTTGGCGTG
>VGKB01000027.1 GCA_016867255.1 Candidatus Moraniibacteriota bacterium | reverse complement strand
CATCTGGAACGGGCCAATGGGTAAATTTGAAGAGGAAAAATACCGGCAGGGAAGTGAAATTGTCGCTCGGGCGGTAGCAGAAAACAAGAACGCCATTCGGCTTACCGGAGGAGGCGACACGGTAGAATTATTGGAAAAATTAGATTTGCAAAACCAAGTAGGATTTGTCTCCACCGGCGGCGGGGCGCTGCTTAGCTATATCGCAAACGGCACCCTCCCCGGCTTGGAACAGCTGAAGTATTAAAAAATAGTAAACATTCACTTTACCATTTTCCCCAGTTTTCCCGCCAGAAAAGCGCGGGTGCGTTTTTCCTTTTCCTCTTTTTTGGTTTCCAGATATTCGCCAAAAGCTTCGGCAATACGAGCGATGTTTTCCACTTGTTTTCTCTCCGCCGTCCTCTGAATCACCAGATTCTCCAAAATTAGAATTTCCAAGTCAAATACATCAAGATAGCGTAGGTACTGGCCGAATTTCTCGTCATAGATTATTTTGAGCGTTTCTTTGTCCGGCACAAAACCGGCTTTTTCCATTTCAGATTTTGCCATTTCTATCAAAAGTTTCCCCAATTCGTCCCGGCTTATTTTTTTCAGCTTGTCCTCCTCTAATTTATAATTCTTGACATCCTCCGCCAAGTGATCATCTTCATATTTTTGAAAGCGCAAATTTTCCGTCAGCGCCACCACGTAATCTTTAAGCACTCGGCGTTCCGGCGGATTTGTTTCCGTAAGGGATTTAAGCGATTTTTTCATCGCTTTCTCGTATTTTTCGTAAATCCCTCCTTGGCTTTCCGTCACCTCAAAAGGCTGAAGCTTCACTTTTTTACTGGAGGCCTGCTCAATCTTCTCGGCCTCTTCCATAATCACCGTCCGCATATAAACGCAACGGAGCACGCTTTCCAATATGCCGTAAATATTAATTTTAGATTCCATTTTTTTGTATTATTAAGCAGCTAATTTATCTTCTCTTTTTTCTAAACCGATTATTCCTTTAACCGTTTGGGAAATCACCTCTTCTTTTTCCTCAGCTGATACGCCTCCTTTATAGTCCTCAAGCCCTTTGGCCACAATACTGCTTACCTCTCCCACTTCTTGCAATTCAGCATCGGATTCGTCCGGTTCTCGGTCTTCAACTACGCCTTCTCCGGATACTGCGCTCTCCGCTTCCACGCTGGCGGGAGAAGCGCCCTTTAGAGTTTCCACTTTCACCAGAGCCGCTATCGCTTCATTCTTGGCCAGCGAATCCGGAGATTGTTCTTTTTTTTGGGGCTCATCCTCAAAACTTTCCGCCGGTTCCAAGGCCGCCGGTGGCTCAACCGTTTCTTCCGGCACCGGCAATCTTTCCATTTTGGGGGAGACCGCCTCTTCCTCTTCCTCCACCGGCCGATTTCGTTCGTTCACCGGCTGCCCCAAAGGAGATTCTCCCGACGAAGAACTGTCCCAAGGGTATCTTACTTCTAATTTGGTCTCGGAAAAAGAGCTCATGGAATTTGTTTTAATAATAAAATACAGGTAACGTGTAATTTGTACCGGGTAACGTAAATAATTTTAGGACATTTTTTTTAAAACCCAAAAAAATGCAAGTTTGGGCAAAAATCAAAAAAATCTGGAAGCTTAAAGAATTGCGCAATAAAATCCTGTTTGTCTTTGCAATGCTGGTAATTTTTAGAGCCATCGCCGCTATCCCCGTACCGGACATTGACACCACCCGACTGGCCCGTTTTTTTGAAAACAACCAACTTTTCGGCCTCCTGAACGTTTTTTCCGGTGCCGGCATGGACAACTTCTCCTTGGTAATGATGGGAGTAGGGCCTTACATCACCTCCTCTATCGTAATGCAGCTTATGACAGTAGTAATTCCGGCAGTGGAAAAATGGTATCGCGAGGAAGGAGAAATCGGCCGAAAAAAATTCCAACAAGTAACCCGTATCTTGACCGTTCCTTTTTCTTTGGTCCAAAGCTTTGGCATGATTACGCTCCTAAAAAGCCAACAAGTCATAAACCAAGTGCAGGGGCTGGAACTGGTAAAAATTATGATCATTGTTACCGCCGGCACTATGTTTCTTATGTGGTTGGGAGAATTAATCACCGAAAAAGGAATCGGCAACGGAACTTCCCTTATCATCTTTGCCGGGATCCTAGCTAACATCCCTAATGCTATTCGCCAGACCGCCACCACCTGGGATCCGACCCAACTCTTTTCCTATGTCCTGTTTTTCGCGGCCGCGATAATCGTTATCGCCGGAGTGGTTTTTGTCACTGAAGGACAGCGTAACATCCCCGTGACTTACGCCCGGCGAGTAAGCGGCCGCGGAATGGTAAGCTCCAGCTCCTATTTGCCCCTGCGGGTCAACCAAGCGGGAGTAATCCCTATTATCTTCGCAATGTCTATCCTGCTTTTTCCCAATATGATCGCCAACGTAATCAGCACCATCGGAAGTGAAAAAGTTAAAGACATCGCTCTTAGCGTCTCCAGTTTTTTACAAAACCAATGGGTCTATGGAATTATGTACTTTCTTCTGGTGGTGGCTTTTACTTATTTTTACACCACGGTTACCTTTGAACCGACCAAAGTGGGAGAAAACCTGCAAAAGCAGGGGGGGTATATCCCCGGGGTGCGCCCGGGCCGATCCACTGCGGAATACCTTACCAGGATTCTCAACCGGGTTACTTTAGCCGGGGCGCTTTTCTTGGGCACCATCGCAGTCTTGCCTTATATCGTGCAGGGGCTTACTCACATTCAGGCCATGAGCATCGGCGGCACCAGTCTCCTTATCGCCGTTTCCGTCGCTTTAGATTCCATGAAGCAGGTGGACAGCCAACTGGTAATGCGCGACTACGACGGATTTTTGAAAGGATAAGTTTAATATTACTAAGAAGCCGTGCAACCGAAAATTTTTGATACTCATACTCATTTTAATTTCAACGCTTTCAAAAATGACTGGGAGAAAGTGATTGAACAGACGCTGGCCAAAGACATCTGGTTTGTAAATGTGGGCGCGGAAGCGAAAACCAGCAAGCGGGCGGTGGATATTGCTCTGAAATATCCAGTTGGGGTCTATGCGGCAGTGGGCTTGCATCCGATTCACACTTACGACGACATTTTTGAGGATACGGTGAGAGGCGAAAAGGTTAAGTTTGCTACCAAAGCTGAAAAGTTTGATAAAAAATTCTATGCCAGCTTGATAAAAAGCAGTAGGAAGGTTGTTGCAATTGGTGAAACCGGCTTAGATTACTTCCATATCAAGAAATTTCCCGCCAGATTAAATAAGAAATTAAAAGCGAAACAAACCGAAGTGTTTATTGATCAGTTGAAATTAGCGGATGAATTAAACAAGCCCATTATAATTCATTGCCGACCGGATAAGGATTACGATGCCTATAGAGAAATACTGGAAATACTTAAAGGATCAAACTCCCGCCGGAGTTCACCCCGTGCCTTAATACGGGGTGGGGGAGACAATAAAATAATTGGCATTGTGCATTGTTTTCAGGCCAGTGCGCAAATACTGGAAGAGTTTTTAGAATACGGATTTATGGTTGGTTATAATGGGGTAATTACTTTTACCTCAGAGTACGACAGTTTAGTAAAAGCCACGCCACTAGAACGTTTGGTTTTAGAAACAGATTCCCCTTGGCTGGCGCCGGCGCCCTATCGGGGAAAACGCAACGAGTCAACTTACGTAGGATACATAGCGCGAAAAATTGCCGAGTTGAAGAAAATTACCAATGAGGAGGTGGCAAGAGTAACAACGGAAAACGCGATGAGAGTATTTAATATAATTTGAAATTTAAAATTATTGACTATTTTCCGCCTTTTCTTGCTCCATACCCTCGTCCGTCAGAAAGAACTCCCCCTCTTCTTCTTTCTGAAAAACCTGTTTCACGTTCTCCCCTAAAATTATCACGAAATCGGCCTCTATGTTAGCTTCTTTATACAAAGAAATCTGGCCGCCAAGACGCCGCGCCAAATCATCCAGACTGAAAGGTTTTCTCCCTTCAGCATTATCGTAAATTACTGTCTGTTTGAGCGCGCCGGGATTAACCACAATTTTTTCCACCAGTGGTTCGGCAGATAACTTCCCCCGATTTTCCTTTGACACGGCCGGCAATTTAGCGCCGGATCTCCTTTGCCATAAATTCACATTTTCAATGCCGTAGCCGGTTCCGTCAACTTGGTATCCCTTCCCCCGTAAGATTCGCTCTACTCTCTCCCGATAATCAATAAAATTAGGCGCAGACATAACCACCACTCGGGATTTTTCTTCCGCTCGGGCTTTTTCCTGCCGCTCCATCCGGTCCAAGTGAAGAATGTAAGCGGCCACTTTATGAATTTCATAGTAATTGCCCGCGCGCGGCCGCAAAGTGTAAGCCCTGATACCCTGTATTGCCGGATTATAATCCTCTAGCAGCCCTTCCGCCGTGTTGTCCAGTACCCGGTTCACCACCTGATTCACGTTAATATCCTTAAGGAGCAACAAGAAAGGAAAATAATCCGTAAACTCCACATCAGTTTTCACGTTTGCTTGAATAATCTTAAGGATTTCGTTAAAAAATGACAGACTTTCCTTTAGTCCCCTTTTCTCAAAAAACTTATTCTTGGCCGCTTCAATCACTTGTTGCTGGCGGCGGGCCCGGCCGAAATCCCCACCTGCGGCATGCCTTACTCTAACATATTTCAGCGCCGTGGCGCCATCCAAATGATGCGGCCCTTTTTCAATGGCAAAAGTTTGATAACTGTAATTAGGACCGGGATAACGATTATCATAGATGCTTTCCGGCACATCCACCTCAACTCCGTTTAACGTATTAATTCCCTGCTCAAAAGCCGAAAAATTCACCATCATATAATAATCAACCTTTTGGCCCGTAACTGCCGCGACCGCCTGCTTGAGCAATTCAATGCCTTTCTGGTGCCCACCCAATTTCAGGCCGTACACGTAAATTGCGTTTATCTTTGTATACCTTTTGGTACCGGGAATTGCCACGTAGAGATCTCGCGGGATAGAGAGCATTGATGCTTGGTAAGTAACAGGGTTGATGCTGGCCAAAATTATCGTATCAGTAAGATCGCTACCCGGGTAGCCCGGCACCGCTTTACCCAAAAGCAAAAGGTTGATTCTTTCTTTTGAACCTCGCGCGGGAGAAATCTTCTCTTTGGCAAATTCTAAAAGGCCGTATTGGCGGCGGTATTCATTTTTCGTTTCCTCGGAGACAACAGAAAGTGCCTCAACTTCCGGCGCCAGATCCTCAACGGGTTCGCTAAAACTCGGAAAGAAGTTATTGTTGCCATTAGTAACACTTTGCTCCTCCACTGGCTCATTCTTTACGGTAATAACCCGAGAAACCAGCCAGATCCGGTGCAAAAAATAGCCCGCCGTAAAAGCCACCGCCAGAAGGGGCAATAAGACGAGGGACAGAATAAGATATTTCCATTTTTTTCGGAGCATTGCGTAAAATTCTAAATCCTAAATGCCAAGCTATATTATTCTTTTCCTGCGATACTTCTCAAGCACTTTCAACCGAGCAATTTCCCGCTCCAATCCGGCTTCTAAGGTGGCAAATTCCCTTTTATCGGCACCCGCCTTCTTGGCTTTCTCAATGAGTTGTTCTGCCGCCCTTTTGGCCTGCTCAATTTTTTCCTGCTCTAATTCCTCCACTCTTTCCGCTTTTTGGACTAATAATTTGGCTATGTTATCCCTTACCTCAATCACGCCTTCAGAAACTGCCATCACCCTTTCTCTTTCCTTCCCGTTCTGGAATTCAACCACTTTAGCTTCTCCCGGCTTTATGGCAGCCACCAAAGGGGTGTGGTGAGGCAGCACTGTGATTTCGCCTTCCAAAGTACCGACCACCAGTTTCCGCACTGGCTGGCCGTAAATAATTTGTTCCGGGGTAATCATCTGGAGGAGAAAAGTAGAATTTTTTTCCGACATGATTTAATCTTACAATAAAACTTTTCCCTATGAGTTATTATTAATTAGTTTTATTAAATTATTTAATCTTCCCCTCTATAATTTCCTGCGCGATATTATCCGGTACTCGGCCATAATGGGAAAATTCCATGGTGTGAGTCGCCCTTCCCTGACTCATGGAGCGAAGCTGTGTAGCATAGCCAAACATATTAGAAAGAGGCGCCTTGCCGGTAACTATTTTTAGTCTTAAATTCCCCTGCACCCGATCCTCCATATTGTCAATTTGTCCCCGGCGGGAATTGATATCTCCCACTACATCTCCCATAAACTGCTCCGGAGTAACTACTTCCACCTTCATAATCGGTTCAATAATATAGGGAGCGCCCTTTTTCATGGATTCCTTAAAAGCCATAGAGGAAGCGATTTTGAAAGCTGCCTCTGAGGAGTCCACTTCGTGGTAAGTTCCGTCAAAAAGGGTAATTTTCACGTCCACTACCGGATAACCGGCGACTACTCCGCTCCCCAAAGCTTCCTTGACACCCTTCTCGCAAGCCGGGATAAACTCATTGGGAATAGCGGCCCCCTTGATCATATTTACAAATTCAAACCCTTTACCCTGTTCCTGAGGTTCCAAACGCAAAAACACATGCCCGTACTGGCCCCGGCCACCGCTTTGGCGGATGTACTTCCCTTCGGCTTCCGCCATTTGGTTAACCGTCTCCTTGTAAGCCACTCGCGGCTTACCTAGATTGGTTTCCACTTTAAATTCACGGCGCATACGGTCAGCTAAAATTTCCAAATGCAATTCGCCCATTCCCGAGATGATAGTCTCGGCCGTTTCCTCATCAGTATGCACTTTAAAGGTAGGATCCTCGTCCGAAAGTTTTTTGAGCGCCAAGCTCATCTTTTCCTGATCGGCTTTGGTTTTTGGCTCAATGGAGGAAGAAATTACCGGATCGGGAAAATTCATGCTCTCAAGGATAATCGGATCATTTTCCGCGCAAAGCGTATCTCCGGTTTTCGTATATTTCAAACCCACCATCGCGGCAATATCCCCGGCAAATACCTCTTCAACGTCTTCCCGTTTGTTGGCGTGAAGCCGTACAATTCGGCCGATTCTTTCTTTTTGATTCTTCGCCGCGTTCAAAACATACGAGCCGGTTTGCAAAGTGCCGGAATAAACTCTAAAAAAACACAAATTTCCCACAAAAGGGTCCGTGGCTAGCTTGAAGGCAAGAGCGGAAAAAGGCGCTTCGTCATCAACCGGACGGGTAATCTCTTCTTGGCTTTTGGGATCAAAACCGCAAATCGGCGGTTTGTCTTTGGGGGAAGGCAAATATTCCACGATTAGGTCCAGTAATTTAGCCACGATCACGCTGCGGCCGTCACCTCCCGTAACCGGAAAGATCTTGCCGGCAATAACGGCGTTCCTTAAAGCATATTTCAACTCCTCATTGGAAAGTTCTCCGTCCTCCAAAAAAACTTCAATAAGCTTGTCGTCCGTTTCCGCCACTTTCTCGTTCAAAATGTTGCGGTACTCTTGGACTTTTTCCTGCATATCTTCTGGAATGGGCGCTTCCTTAAGCTCGGTGTGCTCATCATTAGCGTAAACGTAAGCTTTCATATTCAATAAATCAACCAGTCCCGTGATGCCTTGCTCCTGGCCGATCGGTAAACTGACGGCTATCGCGTTAGGGCTTAGTCTTTCACGAATAGAATCAATGCTCATATAAAAGTCGCCGCCGGTCTGATTGATTTTATTGACAAAACAAATGCGCGGCACCCCATACTTGTCCGCTTGGCGCCAGACTGTTTCCGATTGCGGCTCCACTCCCATCTTGCCGTCAAAGACCACCACTCCCCCATCCAGCACCCGCAGCGACCTTTCCACTTCCACCGTAAAATCAACATGACCCGGAGTGTCAATAATATTTATGCGGTATTTCTTGTCGTTGGGATTGCGATTACCGGAAGCGTCATAGGTTGAGGGAGACCAAAAACAGGTAGTGGCGGCGGCCGTTATGGTTATGCCTCTTTCCCTTTCTTGCTCCATCCAGTCCATAATAGCTTCTCCTTCGTGCACTTCCCCAATTTTATGGGAAATGCCGGTGTAATACAAAATCCGCTCGGTAGTAGTAGTCTTGCCGGCGTCAATGTGAGCGATAATCCCGATGTTTCTGGTATTGTCTAAACTATATTGGCGAGGCATAAATAGATTCCGATGGTTACAAAACTCAACTTTTAAAATTTTTTTGTATCTAGCTCGCATTGCAGTTAATGCCTCTCAGGCGACCTGCCCGCCGAAGCCTCGGCGCAGGCGGGCGTCCCACAAAAAAATTTAAAAGGGGAGTTTTGTAACCATCTAATTTAACAAATAAAGAAATTTTTGCAACCGGCTAAATAAATAACAAGTCTTACCATATTAGATAATAATGAATGAGGCAAGGACTGTGAAGGATTACTGCCCTTTATTCCCACGACTAAAAATATACCACATTATTACCGCAACGGTCCACCACGGCACAACGCCGACTACCGGCAAAACCTCCAACACGAAAGCTAAAAGCACGATCGCGGTTAGGGCCGCGAAGGAGCGGAACAGAAAAGCCAAGACGAACAACAGCAAGAATAAAGCCACAATATCCAATGTTTGGGCAAGCAGAAAAAACCTGTTTAGCATAACCAAATCAAAGAAATCATTGACAAGCCCGATTGTCAACCCTAAAGCCAAAAAGACGTAAAACACTCCGTCGCCGGGAAATACTCCCTGGTGGCTGCCCGCCGGCGCCTCTCCCACCTGCAGCTCTTTTTTTCTTTTCAAAGCGGCCATCCTCTTTCGGGAATAATCGGCCTGAATATTCCTCTTGCGGACTTGGCCTAATTCTTCTTCGGTGTCCGATTTAATTTTTAAGCTAACCGGTTTTTCAATTTGATCCATATCACAATTTTTATCACTCTTAATAATTAAGTAATAATTATGCGAATTTTGCAAGTTCTCCTCTTTTTTTCCTCCCTTCCTATTTTCCCATTTCTCTTTTTCTCTTTTCTCGTTTCTTCCTTTTTTGACTCTTTTTAATTATTCTCTACAATGATGTAGAGGTAACAAATGTGCTGATTAAGAAAAAATAGTTTAGCATTGAAAGCAAGAATGCTTTTTCTATTGTGAAATTAAGGAGGAATTGCCAAGAAAACTAATATAAACATTAAAATCTCTCAAAATAACAAATACTATGTGGAGCTTGTTTGGCGGCGGGAAAAACAAAATTGTCGGCATTGACATTGGAACTTCGGGAATCAAGGCGGTGGAGCTGGAACACTCTCCCAGTTCTCAGGAAGTTAGCTTAAAAAACTATGTCCTCTTGGGCTTTAGTGAAAATCTGCCTCAAAAAGAAAGGGAAAGGCGCATAACCAAAGAAGAGATTGTCGGCCTGCTCAAGGTAGCCCTGAAGCAAAGTAAAATTAAAACGCGAAACGCCTCATTTTCCATCCCGGCTTTTTCCAGTTTTGTCTCCTTTGTTACTATGCCCCGGGTGCAGGAGGAAGATATTCGGAAAGCCATTACGATAGAGGCCCAGAAGTTCATCCCGGTGTCACTGGAGGAAGTGGTTTTGGGCTGGGAAGTAATTGACGAACCGGAAGGGAAAGAAATTGCCAACATTCGCGACCAGAACAAAATGAAGGTGTTGTTGTTGGCCGTTCCCCGCGACATCGTGGCGCGCTATAAAGAAATTGCCAGCGCTTGCGGATTAAATTTAAAAAATTTGGAGGTTGAAGCCTTTCCTCTTTTGCGAAGTTTAACTTTCAACTTCCAAAAAACTTTTGTAGTGGCGGATATTGGTGCCCGAGTATGCAATCTTCTAGTCGTCTCAAATGGCAGTCTGCGGGGAGCACGCAATATCGGACTGGGTGGAGAAGACCTCACAGAAGTTATCGCCCGCAGCGTTAACATTGCTTATGAACGGGCCGAAGAGTTGAAAAAGAATGAGGGGTTATTTAACAAGCAAGTGGCAGAACTCTTAATCCCGGCTCTGGGGAATATCATTGATGAGCTGAAACGGGTTATCGCCGTTTATAGAAGTAAAAATCCCAATAAAGAAATTGATGAACTGGTTTTGAGCGGAGGAACAGCACAACTGCGCGGAATCGTTGAATTGTTTTCCGACCGGCTCAACATTCCAACGACTATCGGCGACCCATGGAAAAAACTAACTATTGATAATAAAATCAAGTCAGCCATTGAAAGCCGAGGGACTTCCTTCTCAATTGCCATTGGATTAGCACTCAAGAATGAATAGCCGGTTGGTTAGGTTTGTAAAGTTCATAAAGTTTATAAAGTTTGTAAACTAAAACAATGGATCTTCGCAAAGGCGTTATCGTCTCCCGCACCAACCTTATTGAGAGTAAAAAAGAAACTCCCCTGCCGTGGAAAGGCGCCTTGACAACTATTTTTCTCTCTCTTGCCATACTGGGGGGAACTTATTATTACAATTGGAGCGTTAAAAACCGCATTAGCCAGCTGCAAAACACTATCAACCAAGCCAAACAGGGACGGGACTACCAAAAAATCGCCCTAGTGGCGGACAGCGAAAACCGCTTAAAATCAATTCGCGCCATCCGCGATGAGAGGATAGACTGGGAAAAGATATTCCAAAAAATTGAGGAAAACACCATCCCAGAAGTAACCTACTCCCAAATGGACGCATTTTGCGGAGAAGACCTAATCTCCGCCAGCCCGGGAGAACCCCCCTCTAAAATGTCCTTGAAAGAAAAATGCAGCATTGAGTTCAAGGGAACAACCATCGGACTGGATAATTTAGCCCGGCAAATATCCTCTTTCACCGAAACCAGGGACGCGAAGGGAGAGCTCTTTGCTAAGGATGCGTCCATCCAAAAAGTTGAGATCAAAAAAACAGAAAGTGAACCCAGTGAGTCAAAAGGGGTAGTTGATTTCACAATTCAAGTTCGGATAAATCCTGAGATTTTGGATAAGAACGCTACGGACAGTAATCTGTGACAGCTTAGCAAAAGCTAGAGGAGTAACTAACGTTGTTATAATTCATTTTTATGTCAAAAATAAATATCCTGATTTTTCCCGCCATTCTTCTGGTATGCCTTACAATAATATGGCTTTTTGCCAAACCTCTTTTCAGCGAAACCCAAAATCTAAATTTCGTTAAA
>VGKB01000026.1 GCA_016867255.1 Candidatus Moraniibacteriota bacterium | reverse complement strand
TCCAGCGCGCTTCAATATTTTCCTCCCATTCCACCTCAACTTTTTTTAAGCTTTGGTCCAACTTCTCATGCTTAAGACAGCCCCTTTCCGTCCAAGCGCTTCCCTTGGAAAAATCCTTGTTTTGGGGCAGGGAAAAGTCGTATTTCTCCGTGACACAGGGAGTGGTTACCGTTTTTTCTAGGGCGTAAATTTCCCAAAAGCCAAAGTCGGTAAGCCACAACTTGCCCTCCATGCAGCGGAAGAGCGAGCGCACAGTCCATTCTTTACTGCTTGCGAGCTGTCCGTCCAAGAAATAGCTGTTTTCTCCGGGCGCGGGAACGCCTAAGTTTACCAAATCTTGCTTTGATCCGTCGGAGAGCCGGTACTGCCAGTTGGCGCCGGGAAGCCACGGGAAAAAGGCGCTGCCGCAGAAAAGCGGTTCCTCAATCTGGTTTTTGGCCATTTCTTCGCGGGCTTTTTGTTTTTGGGCGGCGTCCAAATCAGCGTGGGGGATCTGGCCGTAAAATATTTTTTTCACTCCCGCCACCCCGTCTTCCCAGTAGCCGCCCATACCGATGTTGACAATGTCAGTGTACCGAATGAGCAAAGCGACGGCGACGGAAGCGAGAAAAAGCAGGATGAGATTGGGAAAATAAGATTTCATAGAAAAACACTTAGTACTCAGTACTGAGTACTAAGTACTAAAATTATTTTAATATTTCTTACATTTTACATTAAAAAATAATCATCTTAAAATAAAACCAATAATTTACAATTATTTGAAAAACAAAAATGAAACCTAAAAAACTGCGTTTTTTGGCTGTTTTTGTGCTAGCGCTTGCTTTTGGCGTCCGTTTCGCCGCTATCGGCATTTCCTCATTTCTTTTTTCCAATTCTCTTTTTTTTGTCCCTTCCGCCCGCGCCCTCACTTTTACCGCGGATAATCTCAAGGATTTCCGCTACACCACTGACACTCTCAGATATTTGGCCAAGATTAACCTCAAGACTTTTGTCGGCCAGCCGGTGAAAATTCCTGTCGGAAGCGCTAATCCGGATAAGATTCCCGGCGGGGACCAGGATTATGTAATTGTCCATCCCCCTCGTTTTCTCAACGCCAAAGCGACCGTGCCGCTGCAGGTCGGGCTTTTTGCCTCCGGAAAGACCATTAGCCCCGAAGACGCCCAGCTGGTCCAGAACATTGAGCGGGAGATTAACAATATCGCGGAGAACAATCCGTTGATGCTAGAAATCCTCAAGAATATGCTGGAGCGCAATTTGCAAATGTCGGTGAAGGATAAATCCAGTCTAGTGGCTTTGCTACTTCAGGTCGTGCGGGCGCAGGACTCCGCCAGTGATTCAACCATTGCCGACAATCCGCTGCTGCTTTCTGATACCGATCTGGATTCTCTGGGGCTTTCCAATCTGGATACCGAAAATCCGCAGGTAAAACAGCTCTTGGTCATTATGCTTCTTTTGCTGCTTATCAATCAGGCGCTGGCCCAATCCGTCAACACCGAAAAGCAGGATTGCTTGGACAGCGGAGGGGAATGGATAAATAACGAATGCGTGAATGAAAACATCCAGCTTTGCGAGGAAAACGGAGGGATGTGGAAAAAGTTTAAAAACCAATGCCTCGCCGACAAACAGTTTTGCGGCAATGAAACCCTGAAGTGCAGCGCGACCGGAACAGAAGAAGAGACCTTTTTCGGCTGCGCCTGCAAAGCCGGTAACTGCCTTAATGAAGAAGGGCTTTGCGTTGATCTGGACGAGAGCAATAAGGCGGTTTGCGAGGACAGTAGCGGCACTTGGCAGGAATTTTCTTCTCCCGGGACGCTTTGCCTCGGGCGCTGCAGCGCCACCGAGACTATGTGCCGGGAAGGGTCCAGCGCCCAGCAGTGGACGATGTCGGTAAATCAGCTTAAAAAGAGCTCCAAGAACTGCAAATGCCCGGAGGGCAAGTGCCTCGCGGCAGACGGCAGCTGCATTACGGATGAAAGCAAAAATGGAGATGACGACAAGGACGGGGTGAATAACCAATATGACCGCTGTCCCGGCACTCCGCAGGGGGAGCCGGTGAATACCGTTCAGGGAAGCCCCGATCAGGGCTGCTCCTGCAACCAGCTGGCGGCGATGGGGCGCATTCCTCGGCCCTACTGCCCGCCGGACGGTTGTGAAGGCGACTATCTGGTGCGCTACGACCGCAGTATGCTCCAAAACCCCCAACAGCTTTGCCAAAACGGGGTGATCCAGCAACCGCAGCAGTTCCAGACTCTTTCCGGCACCGGCGGCGCAACCACTTCCTCTTGTCCGGTAATTTCCCGCGAGCCCAACCAACAGTGCGCCGATCAGAACAATAAAAACAAGAATGACAACCTGAACAAAAAGCTGGACGACCTCCTGAAGCAGCTGAAAGACCAGAACAAGAAGCCCAACCAGGGTGGCAAACAACCTAACAATCAAGGCGGCGGCGGTGGCGGGGGCGGCCCGACCGGCGATCCGGGTCAAGGGGGCCCGGGCAAACAGGAGCCCAAACCCGATGACGATGCCGCCAAGAAAAAAGCCCAGCTGAAAGGCAATGATCCGGAGGGAGTGGGGAAAATCAATGCCGAGCAGGACGGAACTGCTAATAAGCCCTTTATCCTCCACACCAGCCAGTTCACCAAGGTTTGCGGCGAAAATACCTACGTTCTCACCAACGCCAAACCGAGCAGAGGAAACTTTATTGATAAAAGCGGGGAAAAAGCGACTAAAGGACCAGACCCTATAAACTTGGGGACGTGTTCCGGGCCGGATTGCAAGGAGGAGTATGAAAGAATAAAAGGAAATATTAATAATGAGCTTAAGAAAATTAAAGATTGGTCGAAAGTCAATAAATCAACTGCTGAGGAATTAATTAAACTTGTTGATTCAGCAAGAAATGATACCTCTACAAAAACTCTTCTAGAAAAACTTAAAGCGATAAATAAGCTGATTAATCAAGCTGAGCAAGAAGCCAGCACTATGTCAAGCGCTGCCGATTACATGAAAAAAGGAACTGATACAATGGCCATCGGTGGTCTTTTAGACAAATATTTCAAAGTTCCTTCTTGCCAAGAGCTGGCCTCCTGCCACTGCTGTGTGTGCAGTTGCTGCGATTGCCAAAAGAAAGAATGCGGCTGGGCGATCCAGAAGGAATGCAAAGAAGGGGAATGTACGAAAGAAAAATGCACCAAGTGCCCGGAAGCCATGCAAACCTGCACGGATGAAAAACCGGAAAAATCTGTTGCCATTACTATGGGGCCGGTCCCAGAGGTTGAGAAATGCTCAAAGGGTAAAAAGAAGGTTACCAGTATGGAAAAATGTGAAAAATTCAAAGAGCCGGTGCATCAGAGCGTTTGCCGTTACGACTGCGAAGGCAATACTAAAGGATGTGAAGAAGGATATAAAGATTGCCGAATTGTCATAAAAGGGGAAACGGGGAGAACTACGATTGAAGTTGACAAAATTAAGAAAGGCAGTGAAGAAAAGCCAGGTGGAAGCGGAAATAAAGGGACAACAATTTTTATTAACACGGAAAAAGGGAGCCTTGTCAAATCAAATGATTGGTTGAACCCTGAGAATTTAAACAATGACAAAAAAGGCAAATGCTGTAACTGTGATCCACAGCATCCCAAAATTGATACCGATCTAACTTCTGGCAGTTTGTCTGGTCAACAGGGTAGCGGAACAGGCACACAACCTTATCAACAGACGGACCCATGGCCGACTGATCAAGATTTGCGAAATATGCAGAAACCCCCCACCGTTAGTCCTGGTACACCATCTCCTGCCAAGTCTGGTATTATGACCCCAGAAGAAATTAACAAGTTGTACAAGGAAAACCCATTGTTTAGAGATGGATACTTGAAGAATAATGATAAACTTCCCCATCCTACTTGGGAAGACTGGCAAACTTACCAGAAATATAACGATTGGTATGATGGTTGGAGTGGATCAAGGTTAGTAAATGGGTTCCTAATCACTAAGATGATTTTTGGGGACTACTACACTTCATTTGGTTTCTATAGATCGAATATAAAATGACGCAAGGTTGCTACTGCGCTCCGGTCGGTTCATAGCTTCCGCCTGAGGCGCCCATACCCATTATTTCAAATGGTTTTTCCAGCAGCGCCTTGCCGGCGGCTTGCGCCAGCAGTCCGATTCCTATGTCTTTGAGGATTTCTTTTGCCGTGTCCTGGCCGCCTTGTTCTCCTCCGCTCTCGCTGCTCGCGTCCGGGGTAAATTGGGGCGAATAGTCCTGCCAAGTCGTTTCTTTCAGGTCGGGAATGGGAGGCAGGGCATTTTCATTTTTATTCTTGTTTTCCTTTTCCGCCCCGTACCAACCGGGCGTCCGGTTTTCTTCCAGGAGTTTAGCCGCGCCGAAATCGGGAGTAGATGGCTGGCTGACTGCTCCGTCCAAGGTCCCACTCCCTTTTTGCCCGATGAGATTTGCCGCTTCGTTGGCAAGATCATAGTCTTTCCAGAAGCCGGGATATTTTTGGTCAATTGCCAGGAGGATTTCTTCCAGCTCCCGGATATAGGATTCCAGCGTCCGCTCTGAAACCGTATCCTGCGCCGCCCACGCGATTCCGCCAGCGGTTAGGATGCTTATGACCGCAACCGTTGCGATAAATTTTGTTGAATATTTTTTCATTTTACTTTAAGATTGTTCAATAATTATCAAGCTTCTTATTTTATTACTTAGTTTTTCCTCCCTGCTGTCCTGATTCCCCTCCTTTATCAGGATCTTTTTTCTGATCTTTTGGTTTAGCTTTCGTACTTTCCTTTTCATCTTTTGGTTTTTTTTGCAGTACTTTATCTTTTTCTTGAACAGGAATACCAAGTTTTTCAAGAAACGATTGCATTTCAGGACTAAAAAGATTCGTAGATCCTGAACTGTCAGCATATGTATAACTGCCATCGGAATTTCGGGTCAGAGTATATGGCTGACCGTTAGCATTGACTCCCTTAGTTACTTCGTAATATCCGTATTGAGGATCATATCTCAGTTCTGTCGCTGTACCCGGTATTAATTTGTTGTCCTGGCTGAATAGAATCTTACTTGAAACGTCATTTTGGTCGAGTTT
Source organism: Candidatus Moraniibacteriota bacterium (assembly GCA_016867255.1). Classification (GTDB taxonomy): domain Bacteria; phylum Patescibacteriota; class Minisyncoccia; order CAIUEV01; family CAIUEV01; genus VGKB01. The sequence goes on along the minus strand of VGKB01000026.1, from coordinate 6,347 downwards.
TCCAACCCAATTTGACCCCTTGGAAATATCAAAAGTGTTTCCGTTGTTGGTGATTTGAAAATCCTTGGAGGCAATCCAATTGCCAGTCCCGGCATTTTTTGTTAAATTATTTGTAATAAGACCAGTATCAGTTTGGTTGGGTACCCAACCAATATTAGGTATAATTTTATCGCCGGTAGAGGAAGGTACGCTGGAACTGCTGCCGGGTGATTGCTGTTTATCACCGCAGGTGGAGCATCCGCCTTGTTGGCCGCCTTGGCCTCCACCTTGGCCGCCACCCTGGCCACCGCCTTGGCCGCCACCCTGGCCTCCGCCCATCATTTTGCCCATCAGATCCTTAAGCGCTTGGCCGGCTTGCTGCGCCTGTTGGGATTGTTGCGCCTGCCGGTTGGCTTCATTCTGCCGCTGCTGCTGTTGAAGGTTGTAGCAGGTTTGGTCGGGATAGCGGTTAGCCACGCATTGGGCGGAAACGGCCACTCCGCTCGCGCAGCTGCCGGATTGCTGGTTGTAAGTTACCATATACGGCCCGTCGCACCCTCCCTGAGGGCAGGTTGTTTGTTGTTGCCAGCGCCCGAGCGACAGCAGCTGGGAGCAGGTACAGCCGGCGTCGACGCTTCCCAGATTGGTGTTCACCCCTTCGCTGGCGGAGGAGCCGGCGCACTGGTCCTGGCCGTTTATAACTCCGTCCTCGTCGTCATCATCTTTGCTCCTGTCGCGGGTGACGCACTTGCCTTCGGCCGTGGCGCACTGATCTTCTGGGCAGGCGCAGCCGTAAATGGCTGAGCCCCCGCTGTAAATTCCTTCCGCTTCCTCAAATTCTACCAGATTGCCGCCGGCGCATTTGGCGGCGGCTTTTTCGCAGCGGGAAAGGCAAAGCGCTTTGGAGTCGGAAAATTCCTGCCATTTGCCGCCGGAATCGCTGCAGGATTTTTTTGCGGCGGCTTTGGCGTCAGATTCATCACTTGGAATGCACTCCTCGTCAATCCATTCGCCGCCCCGATTTAGACAGGCCTCCTTGGAAATATTTGAGACCTCCGCGATTTTTTGCTGGGAAAGGAGAAGCAGAAGCAGAATCATCAACAGTTGTTTGGCTTGGGGATTGTCGGAATTAAGCAGACTCTCCACGGTGGTCTCGTTGTCTGAAAGTTCGCTTGTTTGGACAGTATCATCCGCCGCCCACGCCGGGGCTGCCACCGGCCAAAAAAAGGATTGTTTTTCCGGCCGCGCTTTTTTCCGGTAGGATTTTACCAGCGCCAGCTTGAGCTGCGCCAGCAGGATGTCTTTGCCTAAAAACAAGTCGTTAAGGTAGCTTTCCGCTCCCCGCCGGAAAAGCTGCGCGCTTTCCGGGTTTATCTCCCTGCCCGAAGCAAAGTAAAACGATTTAAGGGGCGTGGAAACGATCTTGCCGCCGGTCTTTTCCTTGAAGAAGCGGGGCGGATAAATATACCAGTGGTCCGTTCCCTCGCCGGGAATCTTGGCAGGGCTGGCGGAAGGAAAGGGAATTTTCACCGGCTCGCCCAGAAAACTCAAAAGGTCGGTGGAAGCGAGTAGTTGGGAATAAATGTCTTTTTTCTCAGGAGCTTTTCCGCTTAGGAGGTCGTTGAACTCCTCTACGCCGGCAGCCGCGAGGACCTGATTGACTCCTGCCCCGGCGCTGGGAGCTAAAAAAGCCATAATTAGTAGAACAGCTGTTGCGCGGAAGTATATTTTTTTCATATTTTATTTTTCTGGATCCCCGTTTTCACGGGATGACATAAATGGTACAAAAAAGGTTACCGTTGGATGCACTTGCAGCATTGCCCGGGCGAGCGCTTCAGCTGGCCGATAAAACCAATGGGAAAAACATCCTTACCGTTATCTTTTTTAATTTTCGCTCCCGGCGGCACAATGTTCATGCCCGGTTTAGACTTGACGAACCTTTCCGATTCGGGCGGATTGGTATATTCAAATTGGGAATATCCCGGGTCGTAGATCTTTATGGTGCAGCCGCCGGAATCCTCACAGCCGTTGGCGCGTCCCATACAGTCGCGATCGTTCTGTTCGCCGTGAGCGCCGCCCGTAAAGGAACTGCAGCCCATGCGCGCCACCGGCGCCTTGCACATCGGCCCGCAGGGCATCGCGCCGAACCCAACGTTAGGCAGGCAGACAATATAACGCAGCGTGCCACCCTTAACACGGACAATCCGCCAGACCGTGTCGTCGCAGGTGTTGATACAGCAATGGCACTGGGCGAGCTCCGAACAGGTGGGCAGGCGCCACTGCGACTCCTCGCCGGTCGGCGCGCCGCCGGTGGCGACGGGATTCATCATATCGCGGTTGGCCATGCCGCCGATGGTATTATACAAAATGTATTCGTTCTTATCGCACACTTTCTTGAATTGGTTGGGCTCTATTTTATAGGGCAGCCGGGCGCTGCCGTTCTCCTGCGCGGCGTATTGCTTTGTCTTGTCCGTTATCTCGTCTAATCTCTCCTTGTTTTTCGCGGCGTAGCGGTTGGCCGCCAGCTGGCCGCTGCCGGCGTATTCGCGGTCCAGCGCCTGCTGCCACTGCCGGATTTCGTTGGATTCGCGCTGTTCTTTGGTTTGGTTGTTTTTGGGATCGGCGGGGTCATAGTTTTTGATCATATTTTCCAGCATGTTTGTCCAGCCCTGAAAACCGGTGTTGGTCGGAGGGGTCGGCTGGCCGGTGATTTTATTTTTGATGGATTGGAGAGCGTTTTTGGCTCTCTGCCAGACGGAGGCGTTGTTTTGGGGAGCGTCGGCGGCAAGGGCAATCCGCTCCCCGAATCCTGCGCCCAATCCGGCTCCCCCAAGGCAAAAAACTATGGCAAAAACCGCCAGTAACACTCGCACTGCCAGACGCGCTTTCCGTTTTTTGTTTATTTTCATGTTTCAAGCTTCAAGTTTCATCTATTTTACCACTAATTTAATTCAGGCAAAAATCCTGAGGTAAATTTAATATTTCAATTTGCTTTTTGAATAAAATTATTTTATGGGGGAATATGTGTCCAAGCAATAAATATCATTTGCCTGATGAAAGAGTAGTAACCAAGATTTTTTACGCGCGAGGGAAAAAAGTTATCCTCGATAGCGATATTGCTAATTTTTACGGTGTTGAAACAAAAGTTCTCAATCAAGCGGTTAAGAGAAATGTCGAAAGATTTCCGGAAGATTTTATGTTTGTTTTGACAAAAAAAGAAATGAAAATCTTGAGGTCACAATTTGTGACCTCAAGTCCAGGCTGGGGAGGAAGGCGTTATCAGGCTTTCGTATTTACTGAACAAGGAGTGGCGATGCTTTCAAGCGTTTTAAAGAGCAAAACAGCTATCCAGGTCAACATTCAGATAATTGGTTTTTGAAACGTTAAGAAGATTAGTTCAGGAGGAGGAAAAACCAAGGAAAATGATTGGATTTAAGTAGATTAAAAATCCTCTCCCCCTTAAAGGAACGGGGTTTTTGTTTTGGAAATGGGAAATAAATGGGCAGAAGAAACAAATGGTTCAAAGTGGCCGCCTGCCGGCAAAGCAGGGACGGGCAGACCCTGTACCAGACAGTACAGGGCGAAGGCGGGAACCTTAAACCAACTTGGCGATTCATCAATCGGAGAATTTGATCTTGACAAAAATATTTTACCGTTAGAGGATGTCTTTAAAAGAAGGCTTTCCGAGTGGTTTATATACCACAAGCTATCGGAAAGTCTCTTTTTATTTTTCCCAAGGAAAAACCGAAATCAGCCACTTGTTACCGGATTTTTTATCTTCCTTAATTTGAACAAAAAACATATTTTTTTCGGGCGTGATGCCTGCAAACCGGTGCAGGATTTCTGACCTTTTGTTGGGATTTTCTTTCGAAATCGGCCGAAATTTTGACCTTATGATTAGCTCAATAGCACACGGAAAATATCGGACTCGCCTTTTTTTATCGCGAAGGTTTTTCTTGTCGTTTAAGTGATGCCAAAATAACTCCAAAAATATCTTTTCTTTCTTAAAATATGCCGATCTGACATATGGCCTCCTTTTTGTTTTTCTTTTTAATTCTTTGTAAAAATCATAAGCTTTTTTGTATATAATTCTAAAGTCTTTTCCGGGTAATCTTACAGCTTTCGTTTTATAAACGTCAACATTGTACATCTCTTTCAATAATGACCAAAATCAATCAACTAACACTAGAGATGTAAATTATTGTTGTCAAGTTTTCCGAGCTTTAATCGATAACATTCCCAAAAGCGGGGTTTTTGTTTTGGAAATGGGAAATAAATGGGCAGAAGAAACAAATGGTTCAAGGTGGCCGCCTGCCGGCGAAGCAGGGACGGGCAGACCCTGTACCAGACAGTACAGGGCGAAGGCGGGAACCTTGAACCAACAGAAGGGAATTTATTTTGAAAAATCGTAAAGGTTTGCTATAAATGGCTGTAGTAATACAAAGGAATATGGATCTATCCAAAACAGCTGAGTATTTTAAAGAGTCTGCCGGACGGGATTGGAAAAGCGCGAAAGTGTTGTTTAAAAGCAAACGCTACGATTCCGCGCTTTTCTTTTGCCATTTGACGTTGGAAAAATCGCTTAAGTATTTGGTGATTTCAAAAACAAATAAGCAGCCGCCATATACCCATAGATTGTTGAAATTAGTCAGTTTGGCTGGCTTATTCGCGAGCAAAGAACAATCCGAACATCTAAAAGAGGTAAACACGTTTAATATCGCTGGCCGGTATGATGACCACAAGCTGGCTTTTTACAAAAGTTGCACTAAAGAATTTGCCGAAAAGTATTTAAAAATAACGGATAAGTTATTCTTATGGATAAAAAAAAATTACCCAAAAGAGTAATCAAAGAGATTAACAGTTTTGTTAAGGATCTCAAGAAAGACAAGGTCCCCATTGAGAGAGTTTATGTTTTTGGATCGTATGCTAAAGGGGAACAAGGCAAATGGAGCGATGTGGATGTTTGTATTGTGTCTCCCAAATTTACCGACGCTTTTGCCGCTATGAGGTATCTGTGGCGGAGATTGCCCAATGACCCCGACTCTATGATTGAACCGTTAGGATTCAGTCCTGAAGATTTTGAGGAAGGCAATCTTTCTCCTCTCACCTATGAAATAAAAAAACACGGGGTGGAAGTGCGAGTTTAATAATAATGTTGCTGAACTAACATCAAGGAAACAAATGGTTCAAGGTGGCCGCCTGCCGGCGAAGCAGGGACGGGCAGACCCTGTACCAGACAATACAGGGCGAAGGCGGGAACCTTGAACCAACAGAAGGGAATTAAGGAGTTTGCCCCTCAGTTTTTGATGGTTTGTCTTGAACATTCCCCTGTTGAGTAGTATCGTCGGGGTTATTTGGATCTTTTTGTTCTGATTTTGCTCTTTCCCCCATAGCTTGCTTTTCCTCTTCAAGTTTTTCCTTTGTTTTAACGATAACTCCATCGACAACTTGATTTCCAAAAAAGTCAATTGTTATTAGACTCGCACTTCCATCAGCATTCGGCATAGTATCCCAATATGTTGGTCCTGAAGCGGGTTGCCCAACTTGCCCTGTCCCCACATCCTGCCCCTGCCCCGGCTGCCCTGGCTTTACGGGTGGCATAGCACCCGGCTCTTGTCTTTTTCCTACCCAATCATTGTGTGCTCTAATTGCTTCAGACGGAAATCCAGGATCTCCACTGGGACCAAAATTATTAGGGTCATAAAGTTCTTTCTTACCAGTTCCTAAGGGGCCCATCTCTTCAGAAGGGAAAAGTTGTTCAAGTGCTAATCCTGTAGCTACCATAGCTCCTGTGCCAGCAGCATAAGGAGCTATAGCGGCAGCATAAGGAGCTATAGCGGCAGCATAAGGAGCTAACCTTCCAAACAGTGACAAATTCTGTGCAGGAGTAGGAATATAAATGCCACCAGGCGATGACGAAAAACCACCAGGGGCACGAGGAGTATAAATGCCACCAGGCGATGACGAAAAACCACCAGGGGCACGAGGAGTATAAATGCCACCAGGCGATGACGAAAAACCACCAGGGGCAGGAGGAGTATAAATGCCACCAGGCGATGACGAAGAAGGTAGTCGATATGACCATGGAGGACTAGTCCCAATATTCCTAAGATTTGGAAAAATTTTTGTCCAACTAACAGAAGAAGAACTCGCCACAAACGTCTTCCCGCCGTTGGTTTCGCGCGTTAGTTTGCGCATCGCTTTGTTTTTGTCAGGGCCTTTTTGGGCGCTGGTTTCGTCGGTGGGGGTGTAGTCGGCGGCGGCTTCGGCCGCGGCCCTTTCCTGGCATTCAGGAGTGGTCTGGCGGGAGGTGGGCGAGCAGGAATGCTCGGTAATAAACCCATTAACGCACTGGTCGCTGCCGGATT
>VGKB01000025.1 GCA_016867255.1 Candidatus Moraniibacteriota bacterium | reverse complement strand
CCGCACTATAACTAACAAATGACGTAATCCGGAAATGCCTTTCAATCCTTTAACTTCGTATTGAAAATACTTTCCGCTACTAAGTTCAAATTCTGACTTAACGTCTTTTAAGACAACCAGTATTTTTCCAAGGTTAGTCCGAGTCATTTTTTCTATATCATATGACATAATCGCCATTTAACGCTAAGTTAGTTAAATATACCCAATTTTTAAGGTTTTGAAACGCATAGCTGGAATACCGCATAAATACAGGGTTTTTATGGGGATTGACAAATTTATTAATATTTCTATTATTAGGAGTTACCCTAAAACAGGGTTTCCTTAATAATGTACCTTCACAGGTTAAATATATAGTCTGTAAGAACAACGGTCGCTCACAAACTAACACACCAATTACCCGAACGAGAGGAGACGGTAAATGTCAAGTTATGAGACAATCCATGAGCAGAAAGCGGTGCGAGTCAAGATACCGATGCAACACCCAACGTTCATGACTTCCGTACCCAAACACGATTTCCAGAACGACAGAGGCGATACCATAGAGGTTGAACCCCACTGGAGAAGCGGTCTCCTCATTCAGGGAACGACCGTAATCGTGAACCGGCATTTCTACGGCATCTGTCCTGACGAACTCGGAAAGCACATAGTCGCAGATATTCAGGTCGTGAGGAAAACAACGAAGGACGGACGAGATTTCCTCATGCTGGATATTCGGAAATGTCAGGAGCGGACAAAGTCCCTCACGGAGCTGAAGTTCGTGGACGGCAATGGCGAAGAAGGGATACCAGTTCCCCGTACCAGGGTCAAAATCGTGTTCCGTCCCCGACCGGTAACGCCCGTTGAGGAACCGACAGCATAGTTTCGGCGTATGAACCGAACAACGAAGCTCACCTATCTATTGCGTCAATCGCAAACAACGATAGGTGAGCTTTTTCATTTTGATTAAAAGGTTTAGGATATTCCCAATAGCAAATCGCCGCCTTGGTTGTCAAGGTAGTATCGGAATCTCCACCTTGACAACCGGCGTTAATTTGCTGGATTACTGGTAAGAAGAAAAGGATTTTTCTTCTTCAGCAAACAACAGCTTCCATTGCTAAATAAGTTCCAAGTTCGTCCTGTACCACGTTGGGTACAGGATAAATCCCACCCTCCCCGCCAATTTTTAAAATTAGCCTGCCTGCCGGCGAGGCAGGGATTTTGGACAAAATCTGACTGATTTGGCGGATTTTTTTTATTTTATTAACATTTATCCAGTGGATTAAGTGCCTAATGTTTCAAAACATTATCTTTTATACATTCGCGAAGCTAAAAAATAAAAATCTTCACGAAAGTTTTTTGTCCGTTCGGTATAATCTAAAACAGCATGACTCGGGAAAAAACGCCAATTGACTTTTTGGCCTACAAAAAACGCAAAGAAGACGAAAAAAGGAGAGAAAAGGAGCGAAAAGCCAGGATACAAGAATTGGCCGCTCCTAAGAATCCATCGAAGGAGCAGTTTAGACTAAAAAAATTTTTTGAATGGGAAATAAGAGACATTGAAGTTAAGACCGGAGTAAACAAATACCGGCAACTGGAAGCTTTTGCCAAAAATCTGAAAGTTTTAAGAAGCTACGAAGATGAGAATGATTACAGGCGGGCGGAAAACTTATCCTATCAGGAATTGGCCAAAGAGCTTAGAAATTCAACAATAGATGATTGGAAAACCCGCCCCCGCTATTACAAAATCGTCTTTGAAAGAATAAGAAAAGCTTTAAACCCCAAAAATGAAAAATAGCCCAAAAAACTTCCGCCCGGGCTGGGACGCCTATTTTATGGCCTTGGCAAAACTTGCCGCTTCGCGGGCTACCTGCCTTTCCCGGCATTGCGGCTGTGTTATCGTAAGAGAAAAACAAATAATTTCAACCGGCTACGTGGGTTCTATGTCGGGCGTAACCCACTGCATTGATGAGGGCAAGTGCTATCGCCGCAGCATTGGAGCGGCCGATGCGGGGAAATACGATTTTTGCCGCAGCATCCACGCCGAAGCCAATGCGGTGGCGCTAGCCGCTAAAGCCGGGGTGAGCTTGGACGGCGGGACCGCTTACGTAACCCTCTTTCCTTGTTACACCTGCACTAAATTGCTGGTCCGCGCCGGCATCAAGGAAATCGTCTATGAGCTGGATTATGCCTCCAAAGACAAAAAAAGGGACAAACACTGGAAAGAGGTATACCAAGATACTCGCATTCGGGTAAGACAATTACTGCTTAGTGAAGAGGAAAAGAAATTCTTTTGTGCCTTCATCAAGAATATTACTTCAGAAAGAAAACTGAAAAGCCAATGATTAGTTTATAAAGTTTATAAAGAAGGCCAGATGCCTAAAATTGACTGGTTTTATGTTTCTTGATAAAGTTTCTTGATAAACTTAATGAACTTGATGAACTCCATTGAGATTAGAAAAAATTTTTTAGATTTTTTTAAGCTGCGGGGGCACGCGATCTTGCCCTCCGCTTCTTTGGTGCCGGAAAACGACCCAAGCGTGCTTTTCACCACTGCCGGTATGCAGCCGCTGGTACCGTATCTCTTGGGCGAGAGGCATCCCCGGGGGGTGAGATTGGCCAATCACCAAAAATGCGTTCGCCTCACGGACATTGACGAAGTTGGCGATCCCACCCATAATACCTTCTTTGAAATGTTGGGAAATTGGTCGCTGGGAGACTATTTTAAAAAAGAATCTATCAAATGGAGTTTTGACTTTCTCACAAACAACGAATATGGACTAGGGATAGACTGCCGAAAAATCTACGTGAGTGTTTTTTCCGGCGACAAAGACAGCCCGCTTGACGATGAATCAATTGCTGTTTGGAAAGATACTTTTGCCCAGTTTGGAATTGACGCGAGGGTTTTCGGCAAAGAAGACTTAGCGCCAAAAACAAAAAAATTATTGCCTTCTTACCGCGTATTTTTGCTGGGCAAGGAAGACAATTGGTGGCCGGCGGGAGGTAAACATCCCGGCCCGCAGGGACCAGACACGGAAATATTTTATTTTTGGGGTGAAGGGGAGCCAAATCTACAAATGGAAAGGCCCGGCTTTAACGACGAAAAATTCTGGGAAGTCTGGAATAATGTCTTTATGGAATACCAAAAAAATGACGGAACCTACGAAAAGCTGGCTCAAAAAAACGTGGATACCGGCATGGGCTTGGAAAGGGCTTGCGCCGTCGTTTCGGGAGAACAAGACATTTTCCGGACTGATCTTTTTGCCCCCATCATCGCAATTATTGAAACCGAAAGTCAATTAAGCTATAAGTCACAGCCGGAAGTCACCCGCGCTATGAGAATCATCGCCGATCACCTGCGCGCCACAGTTATGATTATGGGGGACGATTCCGGCATCAGGCCGTCAAACGAAGATCGCGGTTACATTCTCAGGAAATTGATTCGCCGGGCTACCCATTACCAAAAAACTCTCAACATTACGGACGCAAACCAAAATTTCTTTGAACAGGTCGTGAGAACCATAGTGGATAATTATGTTCCGATTTACCCCGAGTTGGGCAGAAACTATAATTTCATCCTGAAGGAGCTAAGAGGAGAAGAAGAAAAATTTAAGGGGACGCTGGAGAAGGGGCTGAAAGAATGGAAAAAAATTGCTAAGAAGGGAAGCATTAGCGGTGAAGAAGCTTTTCGGCTTTTTGCCACTTACGGCTTCCCTTTTGAGCTGACGGAAGAACTGGCCGCCCAAAAAAACATTCAAGTTGACAGAAAAGGTTTTAAGGCATCTTTTAACAAACACCGAAAAATTTCTCATAATGGCTCACCTGCGCGCTTTGCGGGAGGACTGGTAGACGTCAGCCCGGAAACGGTTAAGCTCCATACCGCCACTCACCTGCTCCAAGCGGCTCTGCGCAAAGTTTTGGGACTGGATGTTTGGCAAAAGGGCAGCAACATAAACCCCGAACGGTTGCGCTTTGATTTCTCTTACCCGGAAAAACTCAGTGAGGAACAGCTAAATCAGGTTGAGAGTTTGGTAAATAAAGCCATTGCGGATAAACTACCGGTCCAATATTCCGAAATGGATAGCAAAAAAGCTCTCCAATCTGGCGCCCTGGGATTTTTTGAAGACCGCTATGATGAAAAAGTGAAGGTTTACTCCATAGGCGGGGAAGACACTCCTTTTAGCAAAGAGATCTGCGGCGGTCCTCACGTGAAAAACATTGGTGAGCTGGGTAGATTTAAGATTATAAAAGAGGAAGCGGTTAGCGCGGGAGTAAGAAGGATTAAAGCGGTACTAGAAAATTAAAAATTAAGCATCTGAATTTTGATTTATTATCGTGCTTCCCAAACAATTTCGTCTTAATAGAACTGACTTCAATCTTGTTTTCAAAAAGGGCCGCCGGATTCGCGGAAAATCTTTCGTTTTGGTCGTGCTTCCGGCGGATAATAAAAACGAACCGAGCAGAATCGGCATCGTAATAGCAAAAAAGACCGTTAAAAAGGCGGTTGAGCGGAATAAGTTAAAAAGGCAAATCAGAAGCGCGCTGGAAAAAGATTTAATCTTTACCCTGCCCGGCAGTTGGCGAATCATCATTCTTGCTTATGCGAAAAAAAGGAAATGGCAACTCGGGGACATTCAGAAAGAACTAGCTTCTCTACTGAATTTATTGCCACAATAAAAAATAGGTCTTAAAGTGGAGAACAGATCACTATCAATAGAACATGGAAAAGGAAATCGTAAAATTTGAAGGGGAAGTGCTTGAGACCTTGCCTAATGCCACTTTTCAGGTAAAACTCACAAACGGCCACGAGGTATTGTGCCACATTTCCGGCCGAATGAGGGTCAACTACATTAAACTCCTCCCGGGCGACAAAGTGCAGGTGGAGATAAGCCCTTACGACTTGACAAAAGGAAGAATTGTGCGCAGACTGTAACTGCCGGTAATGTGTAAAGTGTAATGTGCAATATGCACTGGGGATCTTTCTTCCCGTGCAAATTACGCATTACCCCTTACACATTACTTTTTTATTTATGAAAGTCAAAGCTTCGGTAAAGCCGATTTGCCGTGAATGCAAAGTTGTCCGCCGCAAGAAGAAAGTTTACGTCGTTTGTAAACGCAACCCCCGCCATAAGCAGAGACAGGGATAAGTTTAGTTTGTAAAGTCTGTCAGGTTTGTTAAGTTTATCAAGAAGAACGGGCGCAATATATGAAGCTTCTTGATAAGCTTTATGAACTTGACTAATTTGATAAACTTAAGACGTGCCAAGAATCGCTGGGGTGAACATTCCCGACAATAAAAGACTGGAAATAGCGCTAACTTATATTTACGGGATCGGGAAATCGCGGAGTGCTGAAATTCTCAAAAAAACCAGCTTAAACGGCGATAAAAGAGCAAAATTCTTAAGCCCAAGTGAAATTAACGAGCTTAAAAATGTTATTGAAAAGCTAAAAATTGAGGGGGAGCTACGCCACGAAGTCACTTCCAATGTTAAAAGACTTAAGGAGATCGGCTGCTACCGGGGTACTCGGCACGCCAGAAATTTGCCGGCTCGCGGTCAGCAAACCAAAACTAACTCCCGAACCGTTCGAGGCAATGTTCGCCACACAATGACAAGCGGTAAGAGAAAGCTGGAAAAGACATAAAGTAAAATGGTAATGGGTATAGACTACTAAAAATTTTTCAATGATCAAAGAGGAGAAAAAGATTGCTGCCGAAAAGGAAAAAACCAAGAAAACAACCGGTGAAAAGCCGTCTGGGGATAAAAAAACGCAGGAAAAACCCGCTGTTTCTCTTGCCACGCCTAAAAAACGCTCCCAGCTTAGAAAACACGTTCCGCGAGCCCAAGTGTATATCGTCTGCTCCTATAATAATACTTTCATCACCATTACGGATTTATCCGGTAATGTTTTGGCTTGGTCCAGTTCCGGCTCTCTTGGTTTCAAGGGACCAAAAAAATCAACTCCCTTTGCGGCCACTTTGGTTGCTCAGAAGATTATTGAAAAAACTGCCCGCTTTGGGTTAAAGGAAGTTCAAATTTACATTAAGGGGGTTGGCGGAGGAAGAGAGGCTTCAGTTAGAGCTTTTGGTAACGCAGGGCTCATAATTAGTCTTATTAAGGACATCACGCCCGTTCCTCATAATGGCTGCCGGGCAAAAAAACCGCGCCGAGTATAATTCAAAACCTAAGACGAAGCCAAAAAATAAATTAAAGTTAACAAAAATTATGCCAACGGTTAATGAAGTAAAAGCAGGCAAAATTACTCAGGTAATCGGGCCGGTTGTGGACGTAAAATTTGCGGAGGGAGGCAAACTACCTTCAATATACAACGCGTTGGAAGTGGATAATCAGGGAGTAAAATTGGTTTTAGAGGTCCACCAGCATATCGGGGCCTCCCGAGTCCGAACGATCGCCATGGGCCCGACTGACGGTCTGAAAAGAGGGCTTGGAGTGGTTAATACCGAAAATCCAATCCGAGTGCCGGTTGGCCGGGAAACGTTGGGCAGAATGTTTGACATTTTAGGAGAGCCGCTGGACGGCAAAAAAAGTCTGCAAAAATCTAAAAGAATGCCTATCCATAAAGAGCCGCCTAAATTTACCGACCAATCCACCGAAACGGAAATTTTTGAAACGGGGATAAAAGTAATTGATTTAATTTGTCCTTTCGTCAAGGGAGGAAAAGTCGGCCTTTTTGGCGGTGCCGGGGTGGGAAAGACGGTTATTATCCAGGAGCTTATCCACAATATCGCTTCGGAGCACGGCGGATTCTCAGTCTTTGCCGGTGTAGGGGAAAGAACCCGAGAAGGTAATGACCTTTACTTTGAAATGAAGGAGTCTGGAGTGTTGAAGCAGACCACTCTGGTTTTTGGCCAGATGAACGAACCGCCCGGGTCCCGCCAGCGCGTAGGCCTTACCGGCCTTACCATGGCGGAGTATTTCCGCGATGAGGAAGGAAAGGATGTCCTCCTTTTTATTGATAATATCTTCCGTTTCACCCAAGCCGGCTCAGAAGTTTCCGCTTTGCTCGGCCGTATTCCCTCGGCGGTAGGTTACCAGCCGACTCTGGCGGAAGAAATGGGCGCTCTACAGGAACGGATAACTTCTACCAAAAAGGGTTCAATCACTTCAATCCAAGCGGTTTACGTGCCGGCGGATGACATGACCGACCCGGCTCCCGCCACTACTTTTGGCCACCTTGATTCTACGGTTGCCCTTTCCCGATCGCTGACGGAATTGGGCATCTACCCGGCGGTTGATCCTTTAGACTCGTCTTCCACCATACTGGATCCTTTGATAGTTGGCGAAGAACACTACAAGACTGCCCGGGAAGTGCAAAGAATTCTCCAAAGATATAAAGATCTTCAGGATATAATCGCCATTTTAGGAATGGAGGAGCTTTCCGAAGAAGACAAGTTGCTGGTCGCCCGCGCCCGCAAAATCCAAAAATTTCTCTCTCAGCCATTTTCGGTGGCGGAACAATTCACCGGCCGGGCCGGCAAGTATGTTAAAAGAGAAGACACTATCAAAGGGTTCAAAGAAATTATTGATGGGAAACACGACGATAAGAACGAGCAGGATTTTTACATGAGAGGAACGATTGAGGAAGCAGGAAAGTAAGGTACAAAGGGGTAAAGTACAAAAATTCAAATAAGAATACCTCCCGAAATTTATACTTTATACTTTGCGCTTTGTGCTTTATAATAATTTACTTAGCAAAATGGACAACCAAAAAGTGAATCACTGGCAACATCTTTTAGACCTTTGGAGCAAACTAACCCACTATCTTTGACCTTAATAAGTTAAAAAAAGAAACCGTTGATTTAAGGTTAAAATTAGAGCGGGAAAATGTTTGGCGCGATCAGAGAAAAGCCAGGTCGCTTTCGGTTGAACTGAAAGACAGGGAGGATGAATTGTTTTTTTGGGAAGAAATAAATAACAAAATTGCTGATCTTAAAGAAGAACAAGAATTACTTGAATCAATCGGGGAAAAAGATAAGGATTATCAAAAAAGTATTTTTCACTGGGAGCAGGAAGTCGCCAATGTTTTGGCTGAATTAAGGGAAAAAGAAATCCTGCTTACTTTTTCCGGTAAATATGACCGCGGCGACGCGGCGCTTGCCATCAGGTCGGGCGCGGGCGGCACTGATGCCCAAGACTTCGCGGAAATGCTTTTGCGCATGTACCTTAAATATCTTGAACAAAAGGGCTTTGAAGCCAAAATTATAGATAAGTCTCTTGGCAAAGAAGCCGGCATTAAAAGCGCGGAATTGCAAATAAAAGGGAAATACGCTTACGGCTACCTTAAAGGCGAACACGGTATCCACCGGCTGGTACGGCTGTCGCCCTTTAATGTGGCAAAGACTCGGGAGACCTCCTTTGTTTCAGTGGAGGTGGTACCGCTGATTCCTGATAATAAGCTTGAGGTTAGCGAAAAAGACTTAAAAATTGACACTTTCCGCGCCGGCGGCCCGGGCGGCCAGCACGTCAATACCACTTCTTCCGCGGTTCGTGTTACTCATATTCCCACTAATATTACCGTTGTTTGCCAAAATGAACGCAGTCAGATGCAAAATAAGCAACTGGCAATGCAAATTCTTAAAGCCAAAGTGTTCCGGCGGCTGGAGGAGGAGCGCCAAAAAAACCTAAGTGATCTGCGCGGGGAACGCAAAGAAGCCGCTTTTGGCCACCAGATTCGCTCCTACGTCCTCCACCCTTACACCATGGTCAAAGACCACCGCAGCGGCTTCTCAATTTCCGACGTAAACAAAGTCTTGAACGGAAATCTAGACGAGCTAATAAAGAAATACTTGGAATGGAATGCTGGGAGCCGATAAGCAAGGTAGCCGGCTTGCCCAAAAGGAAAAACGGTAAGATAAGAAGTTGTAGGAAAGGAATAGTTTTTATGCAAATCAAATTAAAATTATATATAAATTGTCTCATATGACTATCCAAGAAATCTTCGATCTCGCGATTAAAATGGGGCGGAGAGCCGATCCAAGGCCGGAGGAGGAAATCCAAAAGCAACTAGCCAGAATTAAGCGCGAACATGACGCTTTGCCCAAAAGTCAAAAAGAATATTTTCCGCAGGAAAAATTAACGAATCCTTATCTAGATTCGGCAATCCATCATATAGCGCAGCCCCAAAAAGAAATTAAGAAAATCCTAGTAGTTATAGATCCCAGCGGTACTGATATGATGCTGGCAAGGGAGCTGGGCGTTGACTTGGTCTTAGTCCACCACCCCCTTGGTAAAAGCTTGGCGCTGCTGGATGAAAATATGGAAATGCAGCTTTATGTTTATAAAAAGTACGGGGTCCCCATCAATATTATTGAAGGATTGATGAGGAGGAGGATCCAAGAAGTAGGACGGTCCGTGCATATGGCAAACCAATATTTGCCAGTGGACACGGCAAAACTGCTTAATATTAATTTAATCAACATTCATTCTCCAACAGACAATTTATTGGATGAATTTTTAGTTAAAATGCTGGCGGAGTTAAAACCCGAATTTGTGGAGGAGATAATAAACAGAATGTTTGAGATTCCTGAATTTCAGGAAAGTTCGCGGCGGGGAACCCCTACTAAAATTTTTGCGGGCGGCATGAAAAACTATTGCGGCAAAATAATGGTTGATATGACGGGCGGGACGACAGGATCAGAAAAGATTTATCCTCATATGGCTAACGCTGGAATCGGAACAATACTTACGATGCACCGGCCGGAAAATCATGTTAAGATAATTGAAAAATCCTTTATTAATATGATTGTTGCTCCCCATATAGCTTCAGACTCACTAGGGATGAATTTATTCGGAGACGAATTAGAAAAGAAAAACATCAGGATATTCCCCGCCGGCGGGTTTATCCGGGTGAGCCGGATAAAAGATAAAAAGGGCCAAATAGTAAATCCTATCAACTAATCAACATTTATTTTGCAAATAGATATCCGCTTAATTTGCTAAATTAATAATTTGCCGCCAACCCAGAAATACAAATCCATTGTCGTTACCGTTACCTGGGACCGCCTTGATCTTATGAAAAAACTAATTGAAGCGCTTGGAAGACAGACCAATCGCGACTTTGGAGTGGTTATCGTGGATAACGGCTCAGAGGACAAGACCCAAGAATACCTTGTTAAATGCGTCAAAGAAAATATTTTGAAAGATGTTCCCCTTTGGGTGATCATTTTACCGGAGAACGGGGGTTTCGCTCTGGCTAACAATTTAGCTATGACTTACGCCGCAGAATTCTTGGACTTTGAGTATTTTCTTCTACTTAATAACGACACTATCCCGAGCCCAAAATTTATTAAAGACTTCCACCGGTCAGCGGATTATCATTTGCGCGGACAGGGAGAAAAAGATATTCTTCAAGACAGGAAACTGTTTCCCTTCCTTTCGCGAAAAAATGACTGGAAAGTCGGCAGTTTCGCGCCGCTGGTAATTAATTATTACGCGAAAGATAGGGTGGACGCCGCCGGGATAAAAATATCTCCCGATGGCAACGCTATAAACCGAGGCGTGGCTGAAAAAACATACAAATACCAAAGAAAAAAAGAAGTTTTCGGACCGTCCGGTTCCGCCGTCCTGTACCTGAAAAAAGCTTTGGTTGACGTCGCTTTACCCCCTTTCAAAACGGCCTCGCTTTTTGACCGGGAAAACGGAACTAAAAATGAAGGGAGAATCTGGCACGCGGCGATTTTATCGCCGGGTGATAAAGACAAAGGACTGCCGCTGCCAATCAAAGAATTTTTTTCCTCCCGTTACTTTGCCTATTTTGAGGACGTGGACTTAGCTTGGCGTCTTCGGCTGCGCTTTTGGGGATGCGTTTATCTTCCGGAAATAAAGATTCTCCACCACCATTCAGCTACCGGCAAATCATATTCGCCTTTTAAGTCGTATTTTGTTCACCGCAATCAATATTTTAATCTGCTAAGGGATTTCCCCGGACGCTATCTGGGCTTGGGACTCCTACACGCTTTCCGGCGCTACCTTTATTTGTTGCAGAGCATCTGGAAACGGAAAGGTCCTGCGGCCCTACTGGTCCAGAACAGCAGTAAGTTAAAAGTCTTTACTGTAACGCTTAGGGGCTGGGCAAGCGTATTGAGAAACCTTTTTGGCCTGTTAAGAGAACGCTGGCAAATCCAAAAAAACCGTCAGTTGACCGTAAGGGAATTCAAGAAGATAATTACCTGCCCGCGTTTTCGGGCCGATTTTTCCCGAATGATTTTTGATGCCCCTTCCTTTTTAAGGGAGCGAAGGAAAAACGGTGATGGCGGCTAGGGCCATGTTTTGCCAACAGTTCAAAATGCAATTTAGTGCCGTAGCCCTTATGCTTGTTGAATTTATACTGGGGATGCCTCTGGCTAAGCCTTTCCATGTAATGGTCGCGCGATACTTTGGCTAAAATTGAGGCGCAGGCAATACTCCACAGGCGTCCGTCGCCCCTGATAATTTTTCTCAGGGAGCATTTTTTTATTTTTAAAAACTCCTGATTA
>VGKB01000024.1 GCA_016867255.1 Candidatus Moraniibacteriota bacterium | reverse complement strand
CGCAGGGAAGGGCTAATTTACATCTGGGAGGCGTCTGTGCCGGCATTGATATGGCTACGGGGGTAACCACCTATGCGATTTCCCGCAATCTAACCACCCAGCAGGATTATTTATTGGAAACCGTGCCGAGTTCCCGTTTGAATTTTTCCGGCATTCGCGTTCCTTATTGGCAGGAATCGCTGGAAATCGCAGTTGCCTGCCAAAAGGCAAGCGGGTTAGGCTATTTAGGGGTGGATATTATGATTGATCGGGAAAAGGGACCGGTGGTAGCTGAAATTAACGCCCGCCCGGGGCTTTCCATCCAAAACGCCAACCGGGCAACTCTGCGGGAGCGGCTGGAGAGAGTAAGAGGGCTTAGCATTAAAAATATCAGACGGGCGGTGCGCCTTTCTCAGGATCTTTTCGGGGGAGAGACGGAAGAAGAGATTGAAGAAATGACGGGCAAGAGAGTGGTAGGAATATTCAAGAAAATCTTAATTGAAGGCCCGAGTAATAAACGTTTTGTTGACGCGAAGCTGGATACCGGCGCTTATTACACTTCCATTGACGAAGATTTGGCCACGGAGCTTGGCTACGGGGAAGCGCTGCGAACTTTTAAAAAGTATTTTCCCCATTATCACGGGGCGCTGATTTTCCCCGGGCGGGATATTGAGTACCAATTCGCTGAGAGTAAGCGGATTTTGGAGAGGCACTTGGAAGAAATCGTCCGAAAAAGCAATAGGGTTATCCAAAATGTGAAAATCGTTTATTCTTCCAATGGAATCAGCATCCGCCCGATGGTGGAAGCAAGGATTGTTCTGGACAAGACTCCCCTTACTACCAGCGTGACTATCGTCCGCCGCAAGCATTTGCGCTACCCGGTCATTATTGGGCGCAAGAGCCTGCAATCTTTTATTATTGATGTGGGGAAGAAAAAGGAAGATTTTGTGTAAATTTGGCAATGGGAGCCAAAGTGGCAGCAATGAGCGCTGATGAGTCTTAAATGTTTTTCCTATGTTTTGCGCATATTACACATTATTGATTGTGCGTTTAGTTTTCTGTTAGCACTCCGACTTGACGAGTGCTAAAAGTTCAGTTAAAAATTAAAAGTGTGAAATTGAAAATATTGGTTTTGAATTTTGATTTTTAAATTTTAATTTTCTTATCATGGCCAAACAAATTGAATTTGGCGAAAAAGCCAGGCAGAAACTGGTGGTTGGCGTTAACAAAGTCGCCAACGCCGTAAAAGTGACGCTCGGTCCCCGCGGGCGCAATGTGGTGTTGGATAAAGGATTTGGCTCCCCCACCATTACTAACGACGGAGTAACCATTGCCAAAGAGGTGGAGCTGGAAGACAAATTGGAAAACATTGGAGCGGAGCTGGTGAAAGAAGTCGCCTCCAAGACTAACGATACGGCCGGAGACGGCACGACCACGGCTACTCTTTTGGCGCAGGCAATGATCTCTCAAGGAATGAAAAATGTGGCGGCCGGTGCTAACCCGATGGGGATTCGCAAGGGCATTCAACAGGCAGTTGACGTGGTAGTAAAGTGCATTAAAGAACAGTCCAAACCGGTTAGCTCCAAAGAGGAAAGAGCTCAGGTAGCCACTATTTCCGCCCAAGACAAAGAAGTGGGGGAAATGATTGCCAACGTGATGGAGAAGGTGGGCAAGGACGGAGTAATTACCGTGGAGGAATCCCAAACTTTTGGATTAGAACAGGAGACGGTGGAAGGCCTGCAGTTTGACAAGGGGTATATCTCGCCCTATATGATTACGGACGCGGAAAAAATGGAGTCGGTCTTGGAAGAGCCGCTAGTGCTTATCACCGA
This sequence comes from Candidatus Moraniibacteriota bacterium, assembly GCA_016867255.1. Classification (GTDB taxonomy): domain Bacteria; phylum Patescibacteriota; class Minisyncoccia; order CAIUEV01; family CAIUEV01; genus VGKB01. Next base: position 11,146 of record VGKB01000024.1, on the reverse strand, counting down.
CCAAAAAATCTCTGCCATTAAAGACATTTTGCCGGCGCTGGAGAAAATTACCAAATTGGGCAAAAAAGAGATCTTGATTATTGCCGATGAGCTGGAGGGAGAAGCGTTGGCCACTTTGGTCGTGAATAAGCTACGGGGCACGTTGAACGCCTTGGCGGTAAAGACTCCCGGCTTTGGCGACAACCGCAAGGAAATATTGGAGGATATCGCCGTGGTAACCGGCGGGCAGTTGATTTCGGAGGAGAGAGGATTAAAGCTGGAAAATGTTAATCTGGATATGCTCGGCAAGGCGGACAAAGTAATCGCCACTAAAGACAATACCACCATCGTGGGCGGCAAGGGAGAAAAACAACTAATTGAAGACCGGGTAGCCAGTATCCGCCGTCAGATTGACTCAAGCGATTCGGAATACGATAAGGAAAAATTGCAGGAGCGCTTAGCAAAGCTTTCCGGCGGCGTGGCTATCGTTAAAGTAGGCGCGGCTACCGAAACAGAGCAGAAAGAAAAACAACACCGAGTGGAGGATGCTTTAGAAGCGACTAAAGCGGCGGTGGAAGAAGGGATTGTCGCCGGCGGCGGCGTGGCGCTTCTGCGGGCGATTGAGAAATTGGATGATTTAAAGCCTCACGGCGATGAAGCCACCGGCGTAGAGATTGTTAAAAGTTCGCTGGAGGAGCCGCTGCGCCAAATCGCGATAAATGCCGGTAAGGAAGGATCGGTGGTAGTGGAAAAAGTGCGCAGTCTAAAGGGGGCGGAAGGATATAATGCCGACGCGGACAAGTATGAAGACCTGCAAAAAGCCGGTATTGTTGATCCGGCAAAAGTAACGCGCTTGGCGGTGCAAAATGCCGCTTCCATTGCCAGCATGATTCTTACCACCGAAGCGGTGGTGGGCGAAATGCCGGAGAAGAAAAACAACTGTTCCACTTGTGGTCCCGCCGGCGCACCGGGTATGGGCGGTATGGATATGGGAGGGATGATGTAAGGGAATGTGATAGCGGATAGTTAGCAGCAGAAAAACCGTAGCCAACCACCCAATCCAAAAAATTAAAACAAGCGCAAAAATCCGTCCCCGAGGCGGATTTTTGCCTTTTATGGGCGGATCAACGAATCAGAACCCTCCCCGCTACGTCATTTGCAAACGATATAGCCCACCCCCCTTTTATTTGTCATCCTCCGGCCTCCTTGTCATCCTCCGGCCACGACCGGAGGATCTACTCCTCTATGTATTTGAATTTCATATTCGCATGTCTAAGGCGGATTAATAATAGATTAGATCTTTACAAAATCAAATTCCAGGACAATCCTGAGGTTGAGTTAAGAATTTTTTAAAATTTCAAGTAATGTCAAGAATTCAAGAATTATTACTCGGACGAAACGAGCAGATCGATTTTAAAAAAATTTTTAAAAACTATCCCTGGATAATCGAAAAAAACCAGGACTGTATTTTAAGCCCTGACAGCGATGGTTTACTTTGCGGTTTGTTCATGTCTAAGTTCCTCAACTGGCAGATAAGGGGATTTTATGATGGGAAGGTAATGCTGCTGAACAAAAATGTATCCGCCAAAAATTGCGTTTTTCTAGATATGGAAGTTTTCAGAAAAGACATAAGGAGTGTTGGGCATCATATGGTTCAATATAATAAAAACAGGAAATCCGCAGACTGGGATAACTATGAAAACTGTATACAACCAAATAACCTGAGAGATTATGATGGATACAAGGGTTTTCGACTTAAATATCCCCTGGCGACTATTCACCTTTTATTAAGCATTGTTGGCTCGAAGATCAGAATTAATATCCCAGAATCGGCGGTCTGCCCATTATTTTTTACTGACGGAACATTTAACGTTCTTTTTAAATACCCTGAAAACGTATTAAATTGGCTTAATTATCTAAGGGCAAACGAAGAAAATAATCCACTAAAGACAGTTTTTGAAAATGAAAAGTATTGTGTCTTCACACTTATGAAAGCTATGGATGAGTTCTTTAGAAGAAGGGATTTAATCAGCATAGTAAAGGAGAGGGGTGACCGTCTTAGAATTTCAAATACAGATGGCGCCCCGGCTAATATTACAGCAGTTGGTTCATTTTATGCCATAAAAAATAACGCCAAAGAAAGAATCGAAAAATTTATAGAGTTATTGTCTGGTTTGACTGGTTGGGATTATGATAAAAGCAAGTGGAGTTGGTATAATTTAAAATTATACAAATTTACAAAAGGCGACTTTAATAACAAGGGAAAGCGTGTGAACAATAAAAATTTCGAGGAATTGCTATCGAAAAAACCTCTTACCTGGGCCATGACAAGTAGAAATAATATTGAATACACACTAGAGAAGCCAGATAAATTATACTGATTAAAAAAGCATTTCTGTTGTTCTTCTCAATCTATTTTCTGCTAATTCGCAATACTCTTTAGATATATCAATACCAATATAGTTTCTTTTCAGCTGCTTTGCCGCAACCGCGGTGGACCCACACCCAATAAACGGGTCGAGAACAACCCCATTCGGCGGGCAAAAACATTGGACAAAATCAAAGGGAATTTTATCCGGAAAAACTGCGGGGTGTTTTCTTTTTAGTTTGTCTTTGTCGCCAGCATTTAGGTACTCCCAAATTGTGCCTCTGCATTTCATTAGGTTAATCGGTCTTGTCACAGTTTTTGTTGTTTTTCCATCAGTCCTCCTATTTCCGCTCCCCGTCATAATCTTACCTCCATGTTTGGAAGGTATTTTCAATGGTTCTTTGTTAAAATATTTTGGTTTCTCTCCCTTAAGAAAAATTGGCATGTACTCATGGTCGACTCTAAACCTATATTTCCACCAGGCCCCTTCGGTGCCATACTTTCTGTAAATGACTGTTTCAAAAAGTTTGAAGCCAATATCATCAACCCAATCCACAATAGTCCTGAACGAGGTTAAAGTTTTACCAAAATTTTTTGTTTGATCTTGAATAACCATTGCGGCAATACCTCCGTATTTCAATATTCGGAATATCTCTTTTCCTGTATCATGCAGATTGTAATTAAATCCATTATATTTGCGTACTCCATCATAAGGCGGAGAAGTAACAACCAAGTCAACAGAATTACTCGGTAATTTTTTCATTGTCTCCACGCAATCACCACAAATTATCTGGTTAAGGGGTAACGTTCGTTTGCTCTTTTTTATTTGAGCTACTAATGTTTTCTCTCTATAATTTTGAAGATTACTCTTTATAACATCAACTACAACTCCTTGAACTGCAACTTCTCTTTCGTTTTTTTTAATAATAATTGGTTTATATTTATCGTTAGCAGGTTGCAATCTGATCCTATTTCCCTCGCGATAAAAAGTTTTTAATGTCGTGTTGTAATTATCAAGCAATACTACGACTCTTTGACCATTATCGGCTGTATTTTGCTGTTTTACTAAAACAATATCCCCATCATTAATGTTCTCTCCAACCATACTGTCTCCTGCCACTTTTAGGCCAAAAATGTTTCCACTTCTTGGTAGTTTATCCATTGTAATTGCAACTGTTTCTTTTTCTTCGATTGCTTCTATTGGCTGCCCGGCAGAAATAGTGCCAGCGAGGGATACATTTATCATTTTTACGCTCTTAAAGATCGATATTGACCTTGGCCTATTGCTCTCTCTTCCTATGTAACCACCCTTTTCCAGTGCTTGTAGGTGGTAATGGATAGTAGAAACGGCGGATAGATTAAAATATTTTTTTATTTCCTCAAGAGACGGAGAATATCCCCTTTTATTTTCAAATGATTTTACAAATTCCAGAATTTGTTTTTGTCTTTTTGTGATCATAATTTGACAGATTTTCCTTATGATTTATAATTTAATGATTATCGAAAATTAATCGAAAGTCAAATTTAATTTTTGAATCAATTAGAATGAATGAGAAAGTATGTAAAGCGTGCGGGAAAAAACTTAAACCTTTTCCATTCGCGCAAAGAAAGAAAGAATATGATAAATTTCCGAAGCGGAACGATAAGTTGGTCTGCGTTAATTCTGATTGTCCCAGAAAAGGGGAAATAATTATTCAAGACAAGCGGAACAATTGAATAATTTCAAGAATACTGTTTTAATCAATATTGGAATATTGTAATGCACGGCCAACTGCCCTGAAAGTTTCCCGCTTATACTATGGTGGATAAGTCGGACGGCCGGAAAAAAGGGGCTTTCATGAGTTAGAAAAATAAACAAAAAAAACCAGCTTTTGGCTAGTCCTTTTTATTTGGGTGCCCACCCGGGAAACGCGGTAGAGTTGTCTTAAAACGGAGGTAACCCCAGGGGGTTTTAATCCTCGCAGCTGCAGGATTTTTCGGTGGGCGGGGCGGTGTTGACTTTATCTTTGTCTTTCTTGTTTTTCTTGTCGTCGTCTTTGCCGGCGTAGTATCTTTGCACTCCTTCTTCCCAGTATTTAAATTGCGGATCAATTTCCGGATTTTTGGGGATTTGGCCAAGAGGGTCCAAGCGGTCTACGTAGTAGAGAATGCAGTGAGCGTTGGAGAAAATTTTCTTCTTGGTGCATTTTTTGGGACAATCGTCCTTCGCCAACAGGCCCGTTTTTTCGTCTATTTTTACTTCCACCTCTTCTCCAATTTTGCCGTTCATCATCATCTTATCGGGCTTTTTGATTTCCGGCGGGGAGGGAAATTCTTCTTTGGGCAAGGTTTCCAATACCCGGCGCATGTATTCATTCCAAATCGGTCCGGCGGTGTAAACTCCTTCGCCCATACGGGTGGGGCTGGAATTGTTATTGCCGGTCCAGACTCCTGTTGCGACGTTAGGCGTGTAGCCCAGTGTCCAGCCGTCGCGAAATTCCTGAGTGGTACCGGATTTGGCCGCTACCTTGTGGCCTTCAATGTAAAGCGCGCTGCGACTGCCAAATATTCTGGAACGGGCGCCGTTGTCGGATAAGACGTCGCTAACGGTGCGGGCAATGTCACTTGCGACTACCCGTTTTCCGCGGTTATCTCCCGGCTTTTCATAGATTGCTTTTCCACCAGTGTCTTCTACCCGTAATACCGCCTGAGGTTCAACCCGGATTCCGTCGTTGGCGAAAGTGCCGAAAGCGGAAGTCTCGTCCAGAAGTGTTACGCCGCCTCCACCCAAAACTAAAGCCAATCCGTATTGTTTGTAGTCGTTAAGCGTGGTTATTCCCATACTGCGGGCGAATTCTACCGTTTCCTTCACCCCGGCCAGATACAGGGTTTTGACCGCGGGGATATTCAGGGAATTCGCTAGGGCTTCCCGCATAGAGACCGGCCCACTGAAGGAGCCGTTAAAGTTTTGGGGAGTGTAATCCCGATTTTCTACCTTAAAATTGGTCTTAACATCAAAGAGTTTTGTGTCGGGAGAGTATCCTTTGGAGAAAGCTACCGCGTAAGCGAAGGGCTTAAAGGAAGAGCCGGGCTGGCGCAGGCGGGTAGCCACATTGACGTTGCCGTCGTTTTCCTTGTCAAAGTAATCTTTGGACCCGACCATTGACAATATTTCACCGTTTTTCGGATCAAGGGATACCAGAGCGGCGTTACGGGAATTATAGTTTTTTAAGTTTTTCTCCGCTCCTTTGGTTATCGCTTCTTCTGCCCACTGCTGTTTTTGGTAATCTAGAGTGGTAATTACCTTGAAACCGCCTTGGGTGATAGCGTCTTCCCCGTATTTGTTAACTAGCCAATCCTTAACGAACATAACGAAATGGGGAGCCAAAATTTCATTGCGGATCTCCCGGACTCTTCTCAGAGCGTTTGACTCAGCGGCGGCTTTGGCTTCTTGGTTGCTGATGTAACCCAACTCTACCATTCTTTGCAGTACCCACGCTTGGCGGTTTTTTAACTCTTCGGTATGAGTACCGAAGGGAGAGTAATAAGTGGGGGCCTTAGGTAAAGCGGTGATTAGACTGCATTCCGCCAGATCCAAACTGGCAGCGTTCTTGCCGAAAAAAGTCTGTGAAGCGGATTCAATGCCGTAGGCGTTGGAGCCGTAGGGAATTTCATTAAGGTACATCTCCAAGATCTCGTCCTTTTCAAACTTTTGCTCCAATTCTAAAGACAAAATGGCCTCTTTGATTTTACGAGTGAAGGTTTTTTGGGAGGAGAGGATAGAGTTTTTGATGAGCTGTTGAGTAATGGTGGAAGCCCCCTGAGTCTTGGCTTGGCCTTTAATGTCTTCTAGGGCGGCCCGCGCTATAGCCTTGAAGTCTAAACCGTGGTGTTTGTAGAAATCAGCGTCTTCGGCAGCAAGGGTAGCCTTCTTGATGCAGTCGGGCATCTGCGCGAAAGAAATGTTGGTGCGTTTTTCCTCGCCATGGATTTCGTAAAGGATTACTTGTCCAGTCCGGTCCAGAATTTTGGTGGATTCGGCGATATGACGCTCTGAGAGATTTTCCGGGCTCGGAAGGTCTTTGGTGAAGTAAGCCAGCACGCCTACGACCACTAGAATAAACCCCGCTCCCGCCCAAAGAAGAAAATTCAAAACCTTTCTGCCCCAACTTTTGGCCGGGAGCTTTCCTTCCAGCGGCGCTTGGGGATTCTCTTTTGCTTTTTTCGGCAAGGATCCGTATCTTTTTATCATGATGATTTGTTAATCGGGTTAATCAAGAGAAAGTTAACCCTTAAAACTTTTTAATTATAATAGCGCTTTTTTACCAAAAAAGGAAATAGGGAGGCGGTCAATTTGACGAATGAAAAAGTAGCGGGTAAAGTTTAGGAACAGTCTGCGTCAGCGTAAATGCAGAAAGATTGTTTCTTTTTGTTTTCTTTGTTTTGTAAATATTTTAGCTAAAAGTTGTGAATCTGACTAGATGCAAAAAATGTCGTCGGGCGGGAAGAAAGTTGTTTTTAAAAGGGGAAAGGTGCTTCTCGCCGAAGTGCGCTATGGTTAAAAAACCGTACGCGCCGGGCCAACACGCCAAGCCCAGCGTCGCTGTGACGGAATACGGCAAACAATTAAGAGAAAAGCAGGTCTTAAAGAACGTTTACGGCTTAAGGGAAAAGCAGTTTAAGAAATATTTCAAAGATTTGTCCAAGAAAGGCGGCAAATTTGGAGATTTGCTTGTGGGGCGTTTAGAGACCAGGTTGGATTGCGTGGCGCACCGGCTGGGGTTTGCTGAATCGCGTTCCTACGCCCGGCAGTTGATCGGACATGGGTTTTTGCAAGTCAATGGGAGAAAAGTTACTATTCCGTCGTTTAACCTGAAAGAGGGAGACGAAATCTCTTTTGTTGGGGGCAAGGAATCAAAAAATTGCGTTAAACTAGTAAGGGAAAGACTTACCGCGAAAAAGCCGGAAATTCCGGCTTGGTTGATGTTAAACGCAAAAGACTTAAAGGGAAAACTGCTTAATATTCCGACGGAAAGAGAAGTTAATCCGGATGCCAACCCCCAAGCGGTGATTGAATTTTATTCAAGGTAATTAAAATAATCTAGGGTTTAATAACTTAATAACCTAATAACCTAATAAATAATACCATGCAGACTATTCCCTTGCCGGAAAAACCAAAAATCATGGAAGCTTCAGAAGCCCGCGGGATTTTTGAAATTGAGGGGTGTTACCCCGGATTTGGGGTAACTTTAGGCAATGCCGTAAGAAGAGTACTTTTATCCAGTTTGGAAGGGGCGGCGGCAACCAACATAAAGATTAAAGACGTTTCACATGAATTTTCTACCATCCCCAACGTGATGGAGGATGTTGTTCAGGTAATCCTTAATGTTAAGCGAGTCCGCTTTATTATGCAGGGGGACAATGCGATCAAAGCCAAGCTGGCAATCAAAGGGGAAAAGACAGTAAAAGCCGGTGATATCAAGGCCCCTAGTAATCTCACGGTGGTAAATAGGGACCAGATTATTGCTACCCTGACTGACAAAAAAGCGGAGCTGGAAATGGAATTTACCGTTGAAAAAGGAATCGGCTACCAAATGGCGGAAGAGCGGGAGAGAAAAGAAAAGGAAATCGGGGTAATTGAAATTGACTCCCTCTTCTCTCCGATTACCCGAGTCAATCTGGAAGTGGAGAACATGCGGGTGGGGAAAAGAACGGATTTTGAAAAATTAAGACTGACTATAGAAACTGATGGAACGATTAGTCCTGAAAATGCCTTCAAACAGGTGGCCGCTATTTTGGTGAAGCAGTTTTCTTGTTTAACCACCCCCCAGATGATTAAAGAGGTGGAAAAAGGTAAGTTAGTTACCGGAGTTTCTTCGGCGAAAGAGAAAGACGAAGTTGAAGGAAAAGCCAAAAAAGGTGGGGGAACATTGGAAGAGGGGGAAATTCAGGAAGAATTAGGGAAGAACATTCCCGAGGGAGAATTATTGGAGATGCCGATTCAAAAATTGAAAATGCCTTCCCGAACAGCTAATCTTTTAGTGGAGCAAAATTTCAAGAAGATTGGCGATTTGGCAATTTTATCCGAGGAAGAAATCTTGCAAATTGAGGGCATGGGCGACAAGGGATTGCGCGATGTGAAGAAAGCTTTGGGTAATTTTGGGTTGATTCTGGAAAATCAGGAAGAGAAAGAATTAAAGGAATTAAAGAAAAGCAAGTAGAGAAAGCAAGTTATCAGTCGTTAGTTATTTTTATGCGTCATTTAAGAAAGGGGAAAAAGTTGGGAAGGGTATCTAAAAAAAGGAAGGCGTTGCTCCGGTCTTTAGCCATTGCTTTATTTGAAAACGGGAAGATTAAAACTACCCTTGCGAAAGCTAAAGCGCTTCGGCCGTTGGCGGAGAAGCTGATTACTAAAGCGAAGAAACATGACCCGGTTACTCTGAGAGCTTTATCGGCCGCCCTAAACAGAAAGACTGCAAAAACGCTCCAAGAAAGGTGGGCGCCGGTTTTAGGAAAGCGCAATGGGGGATATACGCGGATTGTAAAACTGAATTTTCGGCGGGAGGACGCCAGCCCAATGGCTTGCATTGAGTTAGTGACAAAGCCAAAAGAATAACCGTATCTTATCTTACAGCCTTATGAAGAAGACGAACAAAAAAGCGACTCAGTATAAATTTGACGGAAAACGGAACTGGTATTTTTTGGATGCCAAAAGTGACAATTTAGGGAGATTGGGAGTAAAAATCTCTTTGCTCCTGCAGGGAAAGCGGAAACCTTGTTTTGCCCCTCAGTTGGATTGCGGAGATTTTGTTATAGTGGTGAATACGCGGCTTTTGAAAGTCAGCCACCCGGCGAAGTGGGAGGGGAAAAACTACTTTACTTATACCGGGTATGCGGGAGGCATTCGCAGAAAAAATTTGAAAGAGGCCGTTATTCAAAATCCCAATGATGTGATGAGAAAAGCAGTATTCAATATGCTTCCCAAGAATAATCTGCGCCGTCCGAGAATTAACCGATTGAAGCTTTTTACCGAAGAAAAGGAAGGCAGAGAGCTCTATGAAGCAATGAGAAAAAAAACCGGTAAGTAATTTTAAATTTCAAATTAGTTTATGGCTAAAATTAGTGGGTCAAGACAGCCAGACAGTCAAGAAGAAACCTTATTTAAGGGTAAGTATTATTACGGCACCGGCCGGCGCAAAAACGCAGTGGCTCAGGTGAGGGTTTATCCCGAAGGCAAAGAAGCGAAATTTTCGGTAAACCGGAAGGATTATAAAGATTATTTTAAAACCGTGGAGCTGAAAAGGATTGCGGAAGAATCTCTAAAATCTGCTGGAAGAAACGGCAAGTTGGGCATTTCAGCCATTGTGAGGGGGGGCGGGATTAAAGGTCAGGCGGAGGCTTTGCGTTTGGGCGTGGCTAGGGCGCTGGTGGCGCTGGACATTGATCTGAAGCCTCAACTGAGAGACAGGGGTTTCTTAACCCGGGATCCCCGGATTAAAGAAAGAAAAAAACCGGGGCTGAAAAAAGCCAGAAGAGCGCCGCAGTGGCAGAAACGCTAAAAAACCAAAGATTTTTAATGAAAGGTCAAAAATATCAGTGCTGTTTGCGATAACGGCTATCCGGCCATAATTATTTTGGTTTTTATTTTTTAACTTTAAACTTTTTACATATGGCAAAGGTTTGTTCCATTTGCGGGAGAAACTATCACAAAGCTAATATTATCAACAAGCTTAGAGGGAAATATAATCGCGCGGGCATCAAAAAACAGCGGATAAATTTAAAATGGAAGGTGGTTGACGGGAAAAGAGTAAGGATTTGCACCCGGTGTATAAAAACAAAAACACGACCATGAAGCTCCCAACTCTCCAAAAAATTCTTTTAGATTTTGAACCGGCAAGGGAGAATTTTTTACCGGCGGTAAAGAAAATCAACCAAATTTTCGGCTATGTCAGCCAGAAGGATATTTACCGTTTGGCTGAATATTTTTCTCTTAGCCCGGCGGAGGCGGCAAGCGCAGTCAGTTTTTATGATGATATCCGGATTAAGCCTAAATCAAATCTGGAAATAAAAGTATGTATGAGCACTCCTTGCGAATTGCGCGGCGCAAGCGCGGTTTTAAAGGAAGTGGAAAATTTTCTCCGGGCTAATTCTGAAAGAGACAAGACCGCAAGGTTGGAAATCATGACCCGAAGCTGCCAAGGAAGGTGCCAGCGGGGGCCGGTAATTATTGTGAACGACAACATCTACGATGAAGTGAAACCTCACACGGTGGACGATATCCTGGCGTCGTATTTTGAGAAATGATTTGGAATTTGAATTTCTTACCAAAGTTGTATGTCCAGCACAAAAGAGTTGCGCAAGAGAATTAAATCTATAGGCAATATCCGCAAAATTACCAAGGCGATGGAAATGGTGGCGGCGGCCAAGATGAAAAAGGTTATTGCCAAAACGATAGCAACCCGTTCATTTTCGGAGGTGGCTTGGGGCATTTTGATTAATCTTTCCGAGTCCGTTCGGCGGGGCAGTCCGCTTTTGAAAGTAAGACCGGTAAGGAGAATTTGTATAGTGCTGTTTTCTTCCAACCGGGGGCTGTGCGGCGGGCTAAATGCCCAATTGGTAAAGAAAATCTTGGAACAGGTGAAAGACCCCTACAGTTTAGCGGTTAACCGGGTGCGCGGCGTTAAGATTGATCCTCGGATTGATTCCGGAGATTTGGAAATTGAATTTGTGGCGGTGGGCAGAAAAGGGGCGGAAGCCATTATCCGAGCGAAACAAAAATTGGTGGCCAGTTTTTTTGATTGGAATGAACAGCTGGGAATA
>VGKB01000023.1 GCA_016867255.1 Candidatus Moraniibacteriota bacterium | reverse complement strand
CATTTTCAAAGTTACCGTGGGAGTGACAATTCGTAAATTCTTCTCGTCTTCCGCAATGTTGGCCCGATTTTTACTCGTTGCCGTTAATTTGAAAGCAGTGGACATTTCCGCCGGTTTTTCCATTTTTATGGCTATTCTCGGGCTATTGCCCTCAACTCTTTTCCTGTCAACCTCCCAGACGAATTCATCAAAAAAAGGCCCACTGTACTCCGCAATCACGTTATCACCGGAGATGGCTTTATACTGTGTTAATTCGTCTCTTTTCTCCCAGGTACCGTTATTGAACGCCCCTTGGAAGAAACGGATTTTTAGGTCCTCATTAACTTCAAAACTTAGGGTAGCTTCCCCCATTCTTTGTTGGGTTCCCTGATTCTCGGTAACTTTCAGCAAAATCTCATATTTCCCTTCTAAGGATGGATTGAGACTAAGCCGCGACCATCCTACTCCCTCTCCATCTTTTACTTCCAAGAGTGGATTGGCAATTTCAGTAATGGCCGCGTTGATGTCTTTTTTCTTCCAATTTATTCGGGAGTTAAGGCGGTCAATTTCCGGGTGAAGCACTTCTCCCCCATGCTTTACGGTCCAACGATAATTTAACAAATCTTTTTCCAGGTTGTTGCCCGCCAATACTGTATCAATTAGGAGGGTATCGGAAACAGTTGGCCGGAGCGGCAGTAAGTTAAGAAATACATCCAAAGAACCGTCTTGAGTATTGTCCAGAGACTGCCAGATGTCCTTGAACTCAAGGTAGCCAAACCCAAAATCATCTGAATTCTTGCATTTTTCCGCCTCTTCGCTTTTCGCGCAAAGGCAGAGATTATTAAAGGAGGGATAGTCCTTCTGGAACTGCCGGATTACTTCACTGTTACAAACGCCCAGATTCGCCCACATTATTTTATAATAGGGAGTCTTCTCGTTAGTGGGAAACATTGAAGTTCCCTCTACCGTTACTCCTATTTTATCGCCGTTTTGGTACTTAAATTGAATGGTTTGCTGGCCCAGCCCGGCCACATCCTCTTCATCAGCGTATCCGTCCCCGTCCGTATCGGCGTTAGTCGGATCAGTCCCCCAGAATATTTCCTCTGCCTCCTTAAAACTGCCGTCGCCAGTGATAAAAGGGATTAATTTATTCCAATCATACACGTTTTCAGGCCCAGACGCTCCGGGGATAAAATGACGGCAGGTTATCGGCTGAAAAATTCCGGCCAAGTGGTTTTCATTGTCGCGGCTGCCAAAATTATAGCGGAAACAGCGAGTTCCTACCGGTTCAATTGATCTATTGCCCAAATCTGTATTTTCAGACACTTTACACTTCTTCTCGCAGTAATCTCTTTCCCGTTGCGCCTCCCATTCGGCCTTGTTGAAGTCTTTGTTGCATTCTATACAATCTTGCGTCGGAGCGCTGCCGCAGCTCCCTTTTGTTTTGCAACAGCTGCTCCGCTCCGAAACGCAGCTGTTTTCCGTGTCAAAGAAATCCCCGTCGCAGGTTGAATAATCATTAAGGGTCAGCGTCTTGAAGCAATCGGCGGCCTTGTCTTCATCCTTCCTATCGCACACTTTATCAAGGCAATCGTCTTCCAGGTCATCCCAGATGTCATCCAGACACTTACCGTAGTCTTCTTCGCAAGAGCTACAGCAGCTCTCCAGCCAATCAGAACAAGTTGATCCGGTACATTTGTTATATTCCCACTCGTTTTCGCTTACCGTGTTTTGGTAAGCCACCTCACAGTTATTTTTGCAATTCTTTTTAAAATCAGCGTAATTGAAATCAAAATCGTCCCCCAAAATTTCCTTGATCTTTTTTTCAATCGCTCCCTGTCCGCCGTCTCCGCCGAAGTTTATGGTGTAGCCGTCTTGGTCGTGAGAATCAGTCTCTGAAGATTTGCCAAGATCCTTGGCTTTAGGGCTCGTTCCCGGCTCATAGGTGCCGCGGGCTTGAGCGATTGCGCCGCGGATCAAAGCTCCCTCTAAGGTATTGGAAGGGATAAACACTTTTTTTCCTTCCTTTACCACGACCGAACCGACTTTTTCGTCAGGGTTGTAAAGGTACCAGCTGAAATAAAGTTTAGTGGATGAGTTGCGAAAGTTTTGCGGCAGAGCTTGGGCATAAATTAGATCGCCCGGCCGAGGACGGGTGGGAGTAAGCAAAACGTTCACTTTTGGCACTTTATCCTCGTTTCTCTCGCTTCCGCCCATTTGGTTGCGCTTTTCACCTACGCTTCCGCTGGAAGCTGCCAGAAACTTTTCCAGAGGCGATTGGGCGGTGCTGCCGTCCGCTGCACCTTTTTCCATCCCGGAAGGAAGCAAGAATGCCAGAACCCCAAAAGGCTGAAATAAAAGGGAAAATCCTGTGGCTAGGGACACAAAAAGTTTGCTTCTTTTTAACACTACTTATCAATTACTGATTACCAATTTTTTCAAATGCGATTTTTTGCTCGGCTACTGAAAAGGGAAGCATAAATCCTTCATCATAAGAACGTAGAATCAACCCCAGTCGGTTTCTCTCCGCGTCGCTCAAATTCTGGACATTGCGAGAGCGGAGAAGGTAGTCGCTGCGTTCGCTGATTTCGTGGCTGCCCGCGCCCGCGTAAGCCCGGTAATCTGCCAACCAATTACCGACGGTAGGGTTAACTACCTGATCGTTAAATAAAAGTCTGATTGGTTTTTGGGTTATTGGCTGATCCGAAAGCTTGGGAAAACGTTTTAAGAGTGAGTTTATGTCTTCGTCAATAATTTCGTGAAGATCTCTTTCTATTTCGTTTTTAAACCCAGAAAACACGGCCTCGCCTCCGGTCTCGTCAGTAGAAATTTCTTGAGCCAGTTCTCCTTCCTCCGCCACATATTGGTCAATGGCGTTTTTTAAGGCCGTCTCAATTTGTTTTTGGGAAGGGAATTTTAGTTCCTCGTAAAATTCCAGCAGCTGAAGCAGAAGTATTTTTTCTTCCCGGTTTAGTTTTTGAATGTTTCCGCTCTCGTTTAGATAGCGGTGGGGAACAATTTTTTCGTGGCGGTCCATGCCGTAGCGTCGGTTGTAATCCCTCAGCCAATTTGAGAGAGTAGGAGCCACCGGCTCTTTCTCTCCTTGAATGGTTATCATTTCGGTACCGATTTTTTCCTCGTTTTGGAGAATTTTCTTAAGAAAAGCTTCGGCAGTTTCCGGCCAAAGAACATCCGCGGTCAAATTCATTTTTATGGAAAAACGGTTTCTTACGTCAATACCCACTCTAAAGGCCTTAACCAAAAAAATGCGGAATAGTTCCAGCTGTTCCTCTTCCTTTAAAGAAGCAAAGGCGATAAATCCTGTCAAAGCTTCGTATACCCCAAGCTCTTCCAAGAGCGGCTGGTTGTCCTTTACGGTCGGATTTTTCTTGAGCTCCTTTATTTCTTGCAAGATGACTTGAGCGTCTTCCGTAAAATAGGTTTTCAGTACCTCAATGGTTTTTGCGCGAATTTGTTTGATTTTTTCTTCCACGGATTAGAGGTTAGATCTATATTTTTTTAACAATTCCAAATCACCAATAAGGCCTTCTTCGGTTGGCGTCTCTAATATCATATCAAGATTATATTTATTTTTCCATAAATAACCAACTAACTTTTTAAACGAATGCCGGCCGATTTGGCCTTCTCCCAAATGAGCGTGCCGGTCAACCCGGCTGCCGCATTTCGCAGAAGAGTCGTTGAGGTGAATTAACTTTAACTTATCCTTGCCTATGGATCTCTCTATAAGATGCAGCGCCCTGTCTAATTCTTTGCCGTCCCGTAAATCGTAGCCCGAAGCGAAAGCGTGGGCGGTATCCAGGCAAAATCCAGCCAGAGCCGGAACCTGCTTCAAGTAATAGGCGATTTCCTCTATTTTTTCTCCCAATACCGCTCCCGCGCCGGCCGCTATCTCAAGGAGAAGCGGCACCTTTTTCTGTTTTCCGACAATAGCTTCCAAACCCTCTATTACTCTTGTGAAAGCGGCGGGAGAGAAATTTCTTTCGCGGGAGAGGCGGAGTAGGGGTTCTTGAAACTGCTTGGGAAATTTTATATCCCCCTTGTCTTGAGAGAATAAGCTATTCTCCATTTTGTAATCTTTTCCGCTGCCGAGGTGGGTAACCACGAACTTGGCCCCCAGGGCTTTCGCCCTTTCCAGATCAACGCTTATGGCTTTGATTCCGCCGTAAAAAATCCGATTATTCCGCGAAGCCAAATTGATAAAATAGGGAGTGTGGATATAGTAATTATTAATTTCGCTCCGGTGGCAATTATCCTTGAATTTTTCCACTTTTTCCGGAGAAAGCGGCAGGACTTTCCCGCCATACGGATTGCGGGAGAAAAACTGGAAGCACTCCCCGCCCAGTTTTTTTGCTTCAAGCGGCAATTTTTCAATATTGCCGCCGGCGCTGGCGTGAAAACCAAAATTTATGTGACTCATTTTATGCTTTAGCTTTATATTTTTCGCTAGAGGCGAACTCGTCTATAAAGAGTGCCCCTGGCAGGTAAGTTCCAAACTTATTTTAACACCGGAAGCAGGCTGTTGCCGACCATATCTTCCGAAAGCGGCAGGCCCAAGAGCTCCAGCACCGTCGGAGCAATGTCCACCAGCATCCCGTCCACCATGCTCTGATGCCGCATAATCTGGGTTTCAGTGCGTTCTTTTTTGTTGTCGGAAGTTACCAAAAAACAGGGTACCGGATTGTCGGAATGTTCCGTCTCCTTTTCACCGGTTTTAGGGTCAATCATCTTCTCGGCGTTGCCGTGGTCGGCGGTAATGACAAGCGCTCCATTTTGATCCAATACCGCCTTTATGAGCTTTCCCAAACAAAAATCTACCGCCTGAACCGCCTTTATGGTTACCGGAAGATTTCCCGTATGGCCCAACATATCCGGGTTAGCGTAATTAACCAGAATAAAATCGTATTTTCCCGATTTAACCGCTTGCACCAACTTTTCCGTTAAAATTGCCGCGCTCATTTCCGGAGTTTCTTCGTAAGAATTTACCTGCGGCGACGGTACTAAAATACGATCCTCTCCCGGGAAGGGCTCTTCCCTCCCCCCATTGAAAAAATAAGTGACGTGAGCATACTTTTCAGTTTCGGCGATGTGCAGCTGGTTTTTTCCTTTTTGGGAGAGTATTTTCGCTAAGGGATTAGTTATTTTCTGCGGCGGAAAAGCCACTTTGACCGGCAACCCTTCTTCATATTCCACCATCGCCGCGAAAACAAGATTTTTTGGATGAGCCCCTCTTGGGAAGCCGTTGAAATTTTCCAGAACGAGCGCTTTAGTGATTTCCCTGGCCCGGTCTTCCCGAAAATTGAAAAATATTACCGAATCCCCTTCCCTGATTGACCCAACCGGACTGTCGTGCTCGTCAACAATTACTGTCGGCTCAATGAACTCATCGGAGACTTTGTTCTGATAGGCGGCGGCTATCACCTGCATCGGATCTGCTGCTCTTAATTTGCCCTCTCCGGTCAAAACCCGATATGCCTTCTCTACCCGATCCCAGTTGTTATTGCGGTCCATCGCCCAATTGCGCCCCGCAATGGAGGCAATTTTTCCCGCTCCAATGCTTATGATTTTTTCCTGCAGAGCTCTGATGTGAGTAATCCCTTCGTTAGGCAAGGTGTCCCGCCCGTCCGTAATGGCGTGGATGAAAATATTTTTTAATCCTTTTGAAGCCGCCATTTCCATTAAGGCAAACAGGTGGTCAATATGGCTGTGCACTCCGCCGTTGGAAACCAGCCCCAAAAGATGCAGGTTAGTGCTTCGTTTTTTGGTTTGGTCCATAGCTTCATTCAAAGCCGGATTGGAGTAAAAAGTTCCGTTTTGAATGGCAAGGTTTATCCGGGGCAAATTTTGGTATAAAATAATGCCCGATCCCAAAGTGAGATGTCCCACCTCAGAGTTGCCCGGCTCTCCCCAGGCCAGCCCCACGGAGATTCCCGAAGCCTGCAGGGCAATACAAGGGTAATTAGCTTTCAAGCTGCCATAATTGGGCGTTCTGGCATTGGCTATGGCGTTTCCTTCAATTTCCGCGTTAATTCCCCAGCCATCAAGCACCGCCAAGACTACCGGCCGATAAGTCCTTTTATCATTTTTCAAACTTTCAAAAGAGGAAGGAACAATCATTTTGATTACGGCTCAGATGGTTTATTTTTTTATTTTACATCAGATTTTATCTTTCTAAAATATAATGTTAAATTTGAAAAACCACTAGTTTTGATTTTTAATAATTCCTAAAATTTAAAAAGAAATGAGAGTCTTTGTTGATAAAACAAAGTGTATTGGCTGCGGCGCCTGCGCCTCCTTGGCGCCCACGGTCTTCAAAATCAGTCTGGAAGACGGCAAATCTGAGGCCGATCAGGACGCCTGCACCCGGGACCAGTGTGAAGATATCTGCCGCGAAGCCGCCAGGGCTTGTCCGGCAGGAGCAATAACGATCGAGGACTAATTGATTAAAAAATTAAAAATTTCAAATTAAAAATTAATCTATGTCTATCAAAATTGCCATCAACGGTCTTGGTCGGATCGGACGCGCGGCGCTAAAAATCGCCCTTGAACGTCCCGATTTAGAAATCGTGGCGGTCAACGATCTGACTCCCGCTCCCGACATTGCCTACCTACTAAAATACGACTCGGTGTATGGGGTCTGGGGCAAAGAAATCTCTGCCGGAGAGAAAAATTTTAAGGTTGGCAAGAGTACCATTCCTTACTTTCAGGAGCCCGCGCCGGAAAACTTGCCTTGGCGGGAACTGGGAGCTAACATAGTGCTGGAGTGCACCGGAGCTTTTACCAAGAGTGAAAAAGCGGGCAAACACCTTGAAGCCGGAGCCAAGTTGGTGATATTGAGCGCTCCGCCCAAAACCGACGACATTGAAATATTGCTTATGGGCTGCAACGAAAAAAAATTTAATCCGGAAAAACATAAAATTATCTCCAACGCTTCCTGTACCACTAATTGCCTGGCACCGGTAATCAAAGTGCTTAACGATGAGTTTGGCGTGGAGAGGGCGCTTATGACTACCATTCACAGCTACACCGCGAGCCAAGTTTTAGTGGACGGCCCGGCCAAAGAGCGCCGGGAATCACGGGCGGCCGCTCTTAATATTATTCCCTCCTCCACCGGTGCGGCTGTGGCCGTCACCAAAGTTTTACCTGAGCTAGAAGGGCGTTTTCACGGTATGGCGGTCCGCGTTCCTTCTCCCGTCGTGTCCGCTTCGGACCTTACCGCCAAGCTGCGCCAAAAAGTCAGCGCGGAAAAAATCAATAATGCCTTTATCGCGGCTTCTCAAGGCCCTATGAAGGGAATTTTGGGAGTTACTTTAGAAGAACTGGTTTCCACGGACTTTAAGAAAGATCCCCGCTCATCAATTGTTGATTTAAGCTTAACGATGGTCTTGGGCGACGATATGGCAAAAGTTTTTAGCTGGTATGATAACGAATGGGGCTATTCCGAACGCTTGGTAGATTTAGCTATTTTTACCGGCAAGCAACTATAAACTCAACAAAAAATCTTGGGAAAAAGAATTTTGTAATCGTCTAATTGTTTTTTCTCTCTGGAATTACGGCGTATAAAGCTCAACCAAATGGTCGTAAAACTCCTTTTATCCGTTGCGCATTTTGAATTTATCTATGCCCATTCTTAAAAAATTAAAAAAATATGTCCGCGACTGGAAAGGCAAATGGCGTTTTGACATTGGCATTGATCTTGGCACGGCCAACACTTTGGTATACGTAAAAGGCAAAGGAGTAATTATTAACGAGCCTTCGGTAGTGGCCGTCAATAAAAGGACGGGCAAAGTCTTAGCCATTGGCTCGGAAGCCAAAAAAATGGTAGGAAAGACTCCTGCCCACATTGTGGCTAACCGGCCTTTAGTTGACGGGGTGATTTCTGACTTTGAAGTTACCGAAAAAATGCTCACTTTTTTTATTAATAAAGTCAGGGATGGGAGATTTTCTTTTTTAGCTAAACCCAGAGTGCTGGTGGGAATCCCCTCGGGGGTGACTGACGTGGAGAGGCGGGCGGTCCAGGAAGCGACTTTAAGTGGCGGAGCCGGCGAAGCTTATCTGATTGAAGAGCCTATTGCCGCCGCTATCGGCGCCCGCCTCCCAATTCAGGAAGCCGGTGGAAACATGATCGTGGATATTGGCGGCGGTACTTCCGAAATAGCGGTAATTTCGCTGGGAGGAGCGGTGGTCGCTCACAGTCTTCGGGTAGGGGGAGACAAAATGAATGAGGATATTATTAATTTTGTCAGAGAAAGCTACAATCTACTTCTGGGAGAAAAGACGGCTGAAGACGTAAAGATAACCATTGGCTCCGCTTTTCCTCTGGAAAACCCAATAAAGTTGGCTATTCGGGGAAGGGATCTAATCACCGGGCTGCCCAAGGAAATTGAAGTATCCGACAGCGATATGCGCCAAGCCACCCAAAAGTCAGTAAAAGCCATCATAAACACAATTAAAAATGTAATTGAAGAAACCCCGCCGGAACTCTTGGGAGATATAATGCGGCGAGGGATAATTATGGTGGGAGGAGGCAGTATGCTGCGAGGGCTGGACCGGCTAATTGCCAAGGAAACTGAAATGCCCGTTAAATTGATGGATGATCCGTTAACCGCCGTGGTGCGCGGCACCGGCATTGTGCTGGAAGAGATTGATGAGCTAAAAGCTATGATGATTGACACTTATTCAGACGATAAAAAACCGCGCTGGTAATTCCCAACCGCTTATAGCTGGCTTACTCTCCATGGAAACCCTTCTTGAATAACTCCAGTCTTGTCTTTAGCACCGGATATTCGGACAAGTCCGGACTTTTTGCGAGAATTAGGGCGGCCGCAGCGCGCGCAGTTTTAATGATCTCGCTGTCGTTTAGATTGGCCATGGTGAGATCAGGCAGTCCCGACTGGCGCTCGCCAAAGAACTCTCCCGGTCCCCGGATTTTAAGGTCTTGTTCGGCCAGACGAAAGCCGTCCTCGCATTTTTGCAAGGCCTTGAGACGGCGGTTGGCGTTTATCCCCCCTTCCGACAGCGCCAAAAAACAATAAGACTGATGCTCCCCGCGGCCCACCCGGCCCCGAAATTGGTGCAGTTGGGCAAGGCCAAATCTCTCCGCTCCCTCAACAAGCATAACCGTGGCATTCTGGATATCCACTCCCACTTCCACCACTGAAGTGGCTACGAGAATGTGAAACTTTTTGTCTTTAAAGTCCAGCATGATCCGTTCCTTTTCTTTTCCTTTCATTCTTCCGTGCAGAAGCGCCACCTTAAGATCGGGGAATATTTTTTCGGAAAGAACTTTTTGCTCTTTCTTAACTGCTCTTATCTCCTGTTGTTTGGTGGGGCTGCTCCGCGGCTGGAACAGTTCTCCGCCCGGCGCGAAGGACGCTTCTCCGAAAAGCGCCTTTTCCCCGTTAACGTTAAGTTTGTCTTCAATCAGCGGACAGATCACAAACGCCTGCCGCCCTTTTTTGATTTCCTGTCTTATGAACTGGTACATCAGTTTCCGGTTAGCCGGTGCCACTATCCGGGTAATAATTTTCCGTCTGCCCTTGGGCAATTCGTTGAGAATTGACAGCTCCAAATCAGAATAAATGGCTAAGGCCAAGGTTCTGGGAATAGGAGTGGCGCTCATGGAAAGCAGGTGGGGAACATTTTTTCCCAACCGGCTGAGCTTTCTCTGCAAATGTGATCTTTGGGAAACTCCAAAGCGGTGCTGCTCGTCAATAACTACCAAAGCTAACTCGGGGAATTTAACTTCTTCCTGTAAGACGGCGTGGGTGGCGCAAATTATTTTGACTTGATTAGATTTTACTTTTAGCAGAAATTCATTTTTAGAAAGTTTCTTTCCGCCGGTCCTTCGCTGGGAGCGAGTGAACACTCCAACGGATCCCAGAGGGAGAAAGTCTTGCAATTCTTGTTTTAGGGTCTTGAAATGCTGAAAAGCCAAAATCTCAGTGGGGGCTAAAATCACCGCTTGCAGTCCTCTCTTGGCCACATTCAGCGCGGCAATCGCGGCTACTAAGGTTTTGCCTGAACCCACGTCGCCTTCCAGCAAGCGATTCATGGGATAAGATTTCCCCAGATCCTGCAAAATTTCCCAAGCGGAACGCCGTTGAGCTAGCGTTAACTTAAAAGGCAGGCAGCTTGCAAATTTTTTGGTCAAATTTATGTCCGGGATCACCGAGTAAGCCAAATGTTTTTTCCATTTAAGTTTTCTGATTCCTAGGTAAAGCTGGATTAAAAACAGTTCTTCAAAAGCCAGGCGGCGGCGGGCGGCGTCCTTAATTTTTGGCGAAGCCGGGAAGTGGATCTCTCTTGCGGCTTTCGGCAAAGGAAGCAACCCGTAGTTTTTAAGCAGCAGCTCCGGGAGGGTTTCGGGAATTTTTTTCGTAAGCGGGAGAAGGGGATGGATTTGCCTTCGGAGCCAGCGGGAGGTGAGAAGGTAATCTTCGTGGTAAACCGGCAATAGTCCCGCCGTATTAACGCTTGGTCCCGCCATTTTTTCAAAAGAGGGGTTGTGAAGCGCCAAGAAACCGGAGTTGAAATCCACCTTACCGCTGAAGCGGTAGATTTCGCCTTTTCTCAAGCTTTGAGCGATGAAGGGCTGGTTAAACCAGATAATTTTCATTGATCCGGTCTTATCCGATACCAGCGCTTCCGTCAGTTTCATCCGGCGGCGGAAAGTAATTTTCTTCTCTACTCGGCCTATTTTAGCTTCCACGGTTACTTTCCCGCCTGCCTGCAACTCACCGATTAGCTTTATCTGGCTAAAATCGTCATAGCGGAAAGGGAAATAAAAAAGGAGATCTTTTACCTTTTCTATGCCTTTTTTTTCCAACGCTTCCCGGTAGCGATAGCCGATTCCTTTTAGCGCCGCGATTGATGTATTGAGAGTTATTTTTACCATTTTATTTTTTATATTTTACCACACTAATTCTTAAATCCAGATAAGAAAATTATTAAATAAAGCTCAATTTTCCTTGACGAAAAGTTTTCCTTCTGCGAAACTTGCCCGTTAGAGGCAAAGATCTTTAAAATAAAGAGGAGGTGCGTACTATGCCAACTAAACGGGACTATCAATGGTTCGTCAAAAGGAGGAAACAATGAGAAATCGGGGCAAATACTATGTGCTTTGGTTCGGTCCGTTCAAAAATAAGTCAATTGAACAGATTATGTTGATGCCCGGCGGGTATCGGTATCTGCTGGAACTTTTGAGAATTCTCAGGAAGGGAAGTACTCTCCGCCGGCCTCATATGGTGCAGTATATCGAAGAGGTGTTGCGTCGCGGAGAAACGCTTCCCGTTCTGGCTAAGTGTTTTTGCGGGAAAAATACTGCCAGCCACTTCGCCACTTTCATTGATGATCGGGGGTACTATTCCTTCGGGCCGACATTCTGCGCGGATTGCAAGGGCGATATTCCTCTGGATAAACCCTATCCTCCCCGGATCTGTTTTTCTTCTTTATTGCTTGTTCCTGGGGACAAGAGAACTCAGAAAGAAGCCCTCAGGATATTCAAATACAGCTACTTCCTTGGCGAAAGAAGAGCAACCAGAAGGACCGCCTTAAAGCTGTTTTTCCCGGAATTGTTCGGCAAAAGCAGGATCAATGGAGAGAAGTCGCCTAACGGTCCGGCGAGTTCTCCCGGAAGTAAGGGAAAAACGAGCAAGCCAGGCAAGGCCAGGCCGACAGGAAAAGGCAGTCGGTTAAAACCGGCCGTGCCTGCCATTCAGCTAGCGTTGTTCTAGCAGGCAACAGAATAAGAATAAGGAGAATGTCCATGACCACCATCTCGATCTTACCGATAGTTTTTGTGGCGCTGTATGTCCTGGGAGCGTTTCTCTGTTTCTGGGCCGCTAAGGGTAAGCGCCGAGAGGAAAAAATAAAAGCCCGCCAATTCGGGGCGTGGTCCAGGCGGCGCCCCAAAGATATCCTGGAAATATCTTGCTTGCGAGGTGAATACCGCGAAGCGAAGATCATGAAAATCACCGCTATGTTCGCGGGAGTATTCTTTTTGACTTCCGCGATCTACATTGGGTTGATGATAGCGCTTCCCGGATTTGACATTCTTGACGAAATAAAGAAACTGCTTTTCTAGTAAGAATGGTGAGGGAGGTTTTGCTGATCGTTTTTTTCCGGTGTTTGGTTCCCCACCTCCATCTTCCCCATAGGGGGGATTGAAGCGAAACGCCCTCGCCGCAGCACCTTTCTACGTTTGTTTTCCCTTTATCCTCCCTCGGGAGGATTTTTTTATCTTTGGTGGACTTAGCGAGAATCGAACTCGCGTCTCCGCAATGCGAATGCGGCGTATTGCCACTATACTATAAGCCCGGATTCATGTGACATATAGCATGAAACATTAAACATTGAAATACAAAATTCTTTCTGGATCCCCCGCCGCGGCGGGGGATGACAACCTGGTTACTCAATTGGATGAATGCCTTCTGATAGTTTTGCGCCGCCGAGCAGGTGCAGATGGATATGGGAGATTTCCTGGCCGCCATGCCGGCCGGTGCGGATAAGCAGTTTGTGACCACCCGAAGCAATATTTAAGTCTTTAGCGATTTTTACCGCCGCCAGCAGCATCTCCCCTACTAATTCTTTGTGATTTTCAGCCAGGTCATTCATCGACTCTATATGCTCCTTGGGGATAATCAGCACGTGGACCGGTGCAATTGGTCTTACGTCCCGAAAAGCCGCTACTTTATCGCTCTCATACAAAAATTTATTCTTAATCTCTCCGGCAATAATTTTACAAAAAACACAATCGTTCTTAGCCATATAATTTTGTTAAAGCTGTCAGTTGTTACAATCCCAAAACTTTGACCAGCTGCTTAATGAGCGATAATGCCACCGGCGGCGCCAGCAAACTATAAACCGGCACTCCTTCGTCGTCTTTCACTATAAACGGCCTTTCCAGAGTCCTGATTTTCCCTGTCTTACTGTCCAATTCGTAATAGTACTCGGGCGTAATTTCGTAATCGTCCAGCAGTTCTTTGGCTTTTTTTACC
>VGKB01000022.1 GCA_016867255.1 Candidatus Moraniibacteriota bacterium | reverse complement strand
TGGATAATATTTTTAAGATTATGGTGCGGGAAAAAATCCCGCTGCAAAACGCTAAGGGATTTTCAGAAATTGCCTTTTTCAAAGGAAAGGGCTGTGATCGCTGTTCTAATACTGGATACAAGGGAAGAATAGGCATTTATGAGCTGATTGAAATGGATGACGACATTCAGATTCTTATTTCCGAAAGAAAAGACGCCGATACAATTGCCAAAAAAGCGCTTGAGAAAGAATATTTAACCATGCTTCAAGACGGCCTTATTAAAGCCGCCCAGGGGCTAACTACGATTGAAGAAGTGCTTAGAGTAACTCAGGAATAATGAAGATAAATATCGCAAATACCGCGATAATAAAAACATGGCTTAGCGGACAACGCTGGCTTATTTGGGTAACCTCGGGAATGATGATAGCTTTGGGGTTGAGCGTTCTTTACAGTTTATTCTTTAACAGCCCCGATATTGAAATTTTCCACCGCCAACTGATTTACATTGTTCTTGGCTTGCTATTATCTTTCGTCATTGGCAATTACGACTACCGAATCTTACGCCGGATTGTTCCTTTTATCGTCCTTATTTCTCTGGGTTTAATGTTATTTGTCCTCATCGGTGGAATAACGATTCACGGTACTACCGGTTGGCTCAATTTTAAACTTTTTAGTTTTCAGCCGGTTGAGATTGCCAAGTTTGCCACTATCCTGACCCTGGCTACTTTTTTCTCCCGCTACCATAATCTGCTTTACTCATGGAAAGTACTTTTGGTCTCCTTCCTAATCCCCTTGCCCTTCGCGGCATTAACTTTTTTTCAACCCGATTTGGGCTCTACTGTCGCCCTCTACGGCATATGGATAGGATTTATTTTGGCCTCTTCGGTAAGTCGGGAGCGTAAAGTCGCTTTGGTTTGCGCCTGTCTTCTATTGGTCGTCTTGGGATGGTTTTTTTTGCTTAAAGACTACCAAAAAGCGCGAATGAGCACTTTTATCAATCCGGAAAAAGATCCTAAAGGCATTGGCTATAATACTTTACAATCAATAACTGCCATCGGTTCCGGAGGAATATTGGGAAAGGGGTTGGGATACGGTTCACAAAGCCAGCTTAACTTCTTGCCCGAAGCCCACAACGACTTTATTTTTGCCGTACTGGCGGAAGAATCCGGCTGGATAGGATCAATCATCTTTCTCTCAATCGCCGGATTTTTTTTCTTCTCTATAATCAATACCGCCCAAATCAGCCGGGATAACTTCGGCTATTTTTTGGCCATCGGGATATTCTGGTTCTTTCTAATCCACCTTACCTTAAACGTGGGCATGAATTTGGGGCTCCTCCCGGTAATTGGGTTGCCTCTTCCTTTTGTCAGTGCCGGCGGGACAAATTTGTTTGTTTCCTTCTTATTTGTGGGAATATTACAAAGCATAGCAAAACTGGGAATAAAGAAAATATAATATTTGACATATTTTTTACCTATGTTATTCCGTAATAGTAAGGTATTATCACAAAAAATAGACTTGCAGCTTAATAAAGCAATAAAAATATCAATGATAAAGCTATTTTTTATGCAGAAAGGGGGTGTAAGCGATGAATAAAGAAGAACTAGTAGCCGCCGTAGCCAAAAAAGCCGGTCTTTCCAAAAAAGACGCCGAAGGTGCCTTAAAAGCCGCAATTGAAGCCATCAAAGACGCCCTCAAAAAGGGAAGTAAAGTAACCCTGACTGGTTTCGGGACTTTCTTGTCTGCCAAAAGAGCCGCTCGAAAAGGAGTAAATCCACAAACCGGAGCTTCCATTAACATCCCAGCTCGAACCGTTCCAAGATTTAAAGCTGGAAAAGGACTCAAGGATGCTGTGAAATAGTTGCCGTCCGAAAGAAATTAAATAAACAAAAAGGGGACCCCAGTGGTCTTCTTTTTGTTTGTCTCTTTACAGTAATAAAAATAGACAGTTAAAATGAGAGTTCGTCAAGTTTGTAAAGCTTGGCAAATAATATCTTCGGTCTTAATGACATTTTTTTATAAACTTTACAAACTTTCTAACTTTATAAACTAACCCGTGCGTATCGGCATTGACATCCGCCACCTTTCTAACCGAAAACACACTGGGGTAGAAGAATACACTTGCAATCTACTGCCAGTTCTTTTTCGCCTAGGGCTGCGCAAAGGAGACCGCTTTTTTCTTTTATACAATAGCTTCAGGCACCCTCTCCCCAAAGAAGTACAGGACTGGAAATACTATCCTAACGTGGAAATCACAGAGTTGCGCTGGCCCAGCAAAATTCTCAACGGTCTTCTTTGGCTTATAAAAAAGCCTTACTTAGATCGGTTGATTGGCGATTTGGATGTTTTATTCTTCCCTAATATTGCCTTTGCTTCCGTCTCTCCATCAGTTCCTTTTGTTACTACCTTTCACGATCTTTCCTATGTTATACTGCCCAACTTGTTCAACGCCTATCGGAGATTCTGGCACTTTCTGGTTAACCCTAAGTATTTAGCGGAACGCTCCTCGGCAATTATTACTGTTTCTCAATCCACTGCCGCCGATGTCAACCAATTTTTCAAAATCTCTGGAGAAAAAATTCATTCTATCTATTTGGGATTGGACGAAATATTTCTGAAGAGCTGGGATTTTCGCTTCCAGACACCAAACCGCAATAAACTGCTTCCTCGCGACGAAAGAGGGGTCAAGAAGTATTATAATCTGCCCAATAAGCCTTTCATTTTATATCTTGGGACTTTGGAGCCGCGTAAAAATATTATAAGCATTATTGAAGCTTTTGAATGTTTCAAATTAAAAACCCGCTCCTCCCACAAACTAGTGATCGCTGGAGCACCGGGCTGGTCGTACAAAAAAATATTCCAACGGGCAAAACTCTCCCCCTTCAAAAAATCAATCTGTTTCCCCGGACCAATTCATAATCTTGATCGTCCAACCCTCTACAAAATGGCGGATATTTTTGTTTTTCCTTCATTTTTGGAGGGGTTTGGTCTTCCTCCTTTGGAAGCTATGGCTCAAGGAACCCCCGTTATTTGCTCCGGATCTTCTTCGCTTATGGAAATACTAGGCAGCCACGCTCTACTGGTCAACCCTTATGATGCGGGAGAGCTAGCTTGGGTAATGGAGAGGGCTGTCTCAGATTCCAGCTTGCGAAAAAACTTAATTAGAAAAGGGATATCTTACGCCCAAAATTTCAACTGGGAAAAAACTGCGGCCGCAACGCTGGGAGTATTGCATAAAGCCGCCGAGACAAAAATGGATGAAAAATAATTGGAAGCGGAAAAATATAAGAAAGCGTCCTGAGGCAGGCATTTTCAACTCTCTATCTTTCTCACCACACATTCTTCATTTCTCTCCCGTCCAAATTTATTTATCACCCGGAATTTAATGATGTTTTTCCCCTCCTTCAAATAAAGCAGGCACGAAAAATTACCTTCTTTATTGACTACTGTTTTTTCCTGATTAATCCAAAGCTCACTTTCCGCTTGAACCGTACCGCTAATTTCCATTATCGCGCTCTCCGTTTCGTAGGGACACCTAGAAGGAGAGCTCAATCCAAAATAAGGTTTCTGGTAAATGGGATAAACCACCTTTACAAGATAAATTACCAAGACCAGCACCAATAAAAAAGTAGAAGTATAAATAATGTTCCGGTAGTTGAAAAACATTTGCAATTTCAAAAAGGGCAAGCCGATTTTGGGCAAAGCGGTTATTTTTCTTTTTGACCGGCTTTTCTCGTACAGAAAAATTGCCTTATCTGGATCAAGCTTTAGGGCTTTCGCGTAACGAGAAACAAAGCCCCGAGCATAAACCTCGGGAGGCAACTGATCAAGATCATTTTTCTCAAGCGCTTCAAGATATTCTTGGCTAATAGCCGTCTTTTCAGCCATTTCCTCTAAGGTATTTCGCGACTCTCTGCGACGATTTTTCAGATAATCGCCTAAGGTAAATTTTTCCAGCCGGCGAATTTGGAAAATGTTTTTTGACATATTTTAATCCGCCTTCGCGGAGTTTCACCAACATTAATTAATGGATGAGCAACGTTTGAAATTCCGCTTCGGCGGATTTCAGCTCCGACGAAACGTGCTTTCGGATTCCGTAGGGGGAAACCCGTGAAGCTTCAACTTCGCAGGTCAGTACTTGAAATAGTGAAAATTTCTTTAATTTCAGCCATTTTTAGGCCCCGAGTAGCAAACAATAAAACTAAATAAACTGCCCCTCCGGAAATTCCCTTAATTACTATGCTTTGCCAGAGAGGAAAGGAGTACGTGCTAATAAAATACAGGACCGCTACCATTCCTATTGACGAGACGGCGATAGAAAACGCTGGGAGCGGTTTCCACCCCTTACCCCAGCCGATCCCCCACTTCCGACTCAAAAAATAGGCGATTATGGTTACTAAAACCTCGCAGACGGTAGAAATAACGGCCGCCGCCATAAAAGAATAAACAGGAATAAAAATTATGTTCAACACGAGACTTAAGCCAGCCGTGCCGGCAAGAATATAAAGCAGAATTTTTTGTTTGTTCACCACGATCAAGACACTATTAAAAAAATGGGCCAGAAAAATCGCCCCCAGAGCAACGGCCAAGATTTGGAGGACGAAAACCGCTTCTTCAAACCCCGCTCCGGCAATCACCCGAATGGCTTCTTTAGCCATAAAGAATAAATAAACCACCAGTGGCACAGTGACAATCCAAATGGCTTTCAGGGTCCGGCTGGCAATCTTTAAAAATCTCCGCGGGCGGTGAAAAATATTATAAGAAAATACCGGCATCACCAAGCCCATAAACATAAAAGGGAAATAAATCAAGCTTTCCAAAACTTTGTAAGCGGCTCCGTAAATACCCACATCGTGGCTGTCCCGCAGGAGAGAAAGCAGAATTGCGTCCGCCTTGAAATAAAGAAAGTTAACAAAAGCGGCAATTCCCAGCGGCGCGGCTTCCCAAAGAAAGAAGCGCCAGTAATTAACGTCAAAGGAAAATTTTAACTTCACGTACCGACCGGCCAGCTCCCAAGAGGCTACCAAGACAAATAAAAAGCTCGCTACCATTGCCAAAAGTATCCCCACAAGTCCCCAGTCGCCCTTTACGGCCAGATAAGTAATCCCCAGTTGAATAAAACGACTGACCAGCTCCCTCCAGGCTAGCCGGTTCATTACTAATTTTTTTTGAAAAATACTGTTGAGCGTCTGAGAGAGAGAAGAAAAAAACAAAGCCAAGAACATTATCCAGATGCCATTTTTTACTTGTGCGCCGTACGGCAGGAAAAAGACTCCGAATATCCCAACTAAAATCAGTACGAGAGTAATCGTTAAACGCAACCCCAAAACATTAGCCATAATGTCTTTTTCGCGAGCGTCGGGACGAGAAATCTCCCGGGTAAGAATCTGGTTGATGCCGAAGTCAGAAAGGGCAGTAATTAGAAAATAGAAGGCGATGACAGTAGTGTAATTACCAAATCCTTCAGTGCCCAGATAGCGGGTGATAAGCCCAACCGTTACTAGAGCAACTCCCAAACTTAAAATGCGGGTAACTGCAGAAATTATTGAGTTGTGGGCAATACGAGCCGCTAGATTCATTTCGGTAACAGTAAAAATTAAATAGTGATGGTTACAAAACTCCCCCTTTTAATTTTTTTGTGGGACGCCCGCCTGCGAGGCATTAACTGCAATGCGAGCTAGATACAAAAAAATTAAAAAAGTTGAGTTTTGTAACCATTTGATAGTAAAAAGTAAAAATCTAAAGTAGAATTTAGAAGTTGTGGCTTTTTGAATTTTAGTATGTCTTTTTAATATTTTCTATTTGCTGCTTAATGTTTAATTTATAAATATGGACGATCAATCTAATGACGCATCTTCTCCCCCTGAAAAACAAGACGAGCCAAGCGGGGAACAAACAAAACGCAGCTTGGCCGATGTCCGCAAAGACTTGGAAATCGGCCAAGGGGTAGGGAATGCCAAACCTCAAGTTGACATTGAGGGGGCAGTGGAAAACAAAAACCAACCCCTGGCTAATCCCCGAATCCAAACGCCGAATGTGGAAAATAGTTCTGAAAGTCAGGATGTTCAAACTCCAAAGCCCAACGTTAAATAAAATTAAAAGGGGGAGTTTTGTAATTATCTCAATTAAAAATTATGCCCCTACTAAAAAACATCATTACCGGGTTTTCTGTTTTTTCACTCGCTTTTCCGCTTCCCGTCTTGGCAATTGCCGGATGGGAAGTGAAGCTTTGGATGCTCTCCGCAATTATGGCAGGGCTACTGCTTCTTGGAGGTTTGCTCAGGAAGGGCTTTAACTGGCTCGGGAAATCAAAAATTTTTTGGCTGGGCGTGGGATTAACGCTATTTTCGCTGTTGGGAATAGTCAATTCTCCCGAAAAAATTTACTCGTTGAAACAGCTTGCCGTTCTGGCCGCCTTGGTCGTTTTGGGAATATTTTTTGAATTTAACGTGAGGAAATTCAGCCGGGAAATCTATCTGGGACTGGCAATTGGCTTGTTGGTAAATTCAATAGCGGCAATTTACCAAAATATTGCCTTTGAGAACGGTTGGCTTCACTTTGAAATCATGGCTGCCCGACCGAACGCTTTTTTCCCGGAAGCGGACTGGCTGGGAATGTATTTGGCGTTGGGGTTGGTGCCGTTTCTGGCTGCCTTGGCAAACGGCAAAAATGCCAGCTTACCAGAAATTCTAAAAAATAATTATTTGTTGTACGCCTTTTCTTTGCTCGCGATCACCGCCCTTATTATCACTGTTGCCCGCGCCAGTTGGCTGGCTTTATTAGTTGAGATGGGGATAATAATTGCAATTTCCGTATATTCTAACATCAAAACTTACGGCTTACGGCTTACGGCTTACGGCTTTTTAAAAAAAAGCGCTATTTTCACTTCTTTAATAATAACTTCTCTAATCTTTATAAACATCTTTAATCTTTCCCGCTTTAACATTCCCGACCGTTTCCGCAGTATCTTTTTTCGGGAGCACGTCATCACTGTTGCCGAAAACCCTAACACGGGAGAGAGTTTTAAAATCAACCTTGAAGAAATTGAGCTATACCGCGAGCAAGGATACATTGTCAAAGAGAATTACGTCGCTGATGAAAACATATTAAGTCGGAAAGGAAGAGCATGTGGCGCCTGGGATATTATTAAAGAACATCCAATTCTTGGAAGTGGCTTGGGCGCGACAATGATTGCTACTAATTACGAACATAACGCTAATAATTTGTTTTTAGAATGGTGGGCCAGCGCCGGCTTAGGCGGGATAGTGCTGATAATTGGGCTAATCGTATACCAAGTGGTCAAAGGAGTGCAATTGTTAAAAAATAATTCCCATAAAGCCACATTGGTTATCGCCGGAACAGCGGGGTTTGTTGTTGTCAACTTATTCAATGCTTCTATATTCTTAGCTTTTGCTTGGTTCTATCTCGTCTGGCTTTTATCAATCACAAAACATAGAACTTGAAAGGCAAACCCTCCGTTTATTGGTAATATCCGGTACATTGCAGAACATTTAAAATTATATGTTTCAAGTTTCAAGTTTCAAAAATTTGCCTGCTTTGGATTATCAATTTATAATGTAAGTCCCAAAGAAAATTTTAAATAAATAAAAAACAAACATGAATGAACCAAAAAACCAAAAAATCCAGGAGCTGATTGAAAATTGCCCGCATTGCGGATCGGATAATGTCTACGGCATTACCCGAGTTACCGGCTATTTTTCCAAGACCTCTATGTGGAACAAGGGGAAAATCGCCGAACTTAAGGACCGCGACAGAAATGCGAACAAGAAATACTTTGCGCAGGAATAGTGATAAATGCTAAATGGATACTGTAACCCAAGGTAAACTATTTATCGTAACCGGCGCGGAAGGTTCCGGCAAAACCAGCGTTATTGCCGAGCTGGCAAAAGTTTTTTCTTTTTACCAAGTTACTTACCTCTCTACCCGCGCGGTGCCGGAAAAAGGAACTGTGGTTGCCAAGTGGGATAAATTCAAAGACCTAGCTGAAAAAGACCAGTTTATTTTGTCTTACCAAAAGAAAGATTATCTGACGGGAGCAACCCACGAGGAAATCGCCAAAGCGGAAAAAAGCGGCCTGCCCATCGTTTGGGAAATTGACATTAAATATTTTGAGGGCATCAAAAACGAATTCCCCGAAGCTAAAGTCATTTTAATCAACGGGGTTGGCTTTGAAGGATTTTATGAGCATCTCAAAAGCAGCGGCCAGACGGTGCCAGCCGCTATGGCTCTTCAAGCCAAACGATCTGCCGCCCAAAATAAAATGCTCCACCAAAGCGTGGATTTTGTGGTGGAAAACCGCAAGGGGGAAAGCGCGAAGGCGGCGGAAAGAATAAAGGAAATAATTACCAAATCCCAAGTTAGGACTTAGAATTTGGGATTTCATTGGGAATTAGAGTTGGTATTTGGAGTTTGGTAATTTCCTTCCGCATATGCCATCACTTAAATCTAATCTCTCTTTCTGGCTCAATAAGTATAATATTCAGCCCAATAAAAATCTCGGCCAGTGTTTTATGATCTCCCAAAAAGCTCTGGGTAAAATTGTTGCCGCCGCGGAAATTCAAAAAGGCGATAAGATATTGGAAATCGGCCCCGGCAGCGGCATTCTGACTGAAAAATTACTGGAGCGCGGCGCAATAGTCCTGGCGGTGGAAAAAGACAGCCGGCTGGTAAAAATCCTCCAAGCCAGATTCAACAAGGAAATAAACAAAAAACAGCTTATATTGCTCCAG
The DNA here is from genome assembly GCA_016867255.1 of Candidatus Moraniibacteriota bacterium. Lineage (GTDB taxonomy): Bacteria > Patescibacteriota > Minisyncoccia > CAIUEV01 > CAIUEV01 > VGKB01. Next base: position 4,963 of record VGKB01000022.1, on the reverse strand, counting down.
TCGGACTTTCTCCGGCTTAAATTCCCCGATTTTTTAAAACAAAACAACTTCGCCGCCAAGAAATATAAAGTCGTGGCTAATTTGCCTTACCAAATAACTTCACCGGTAATAGAAAGACTGCTGGAAAGAAACTACTTACCGAGAATAGTGGTTCTTACCGTCCAAAAAGAAGTAGCGGAGCGCGTTTGCGCCAAACCTGGAAATTTAAGCTCGTTAGCCGTGCTGGTGCAGATATGTACGCAAAAATGTACATTAGCCGCTAAGTTTCCTCCCGCCTATTTCTCTCCCTCGCCGGAAGTCAATTCGGCTCTAATAAAATTAGCGGGGCTAGCTTATCCCAAAGGTATAGAAATAAAAAAACTTCGCCAAATGATTCGCGTTGGTTTCTCCCAAAAACGCAAAAAAGTAAAAAAAACCCTGTCTAATGCCTTTGGCAAAAACGCCGTGGAAAAAATCTGGGCGAAATTAAACCTGCCGGAGGATATCAGGGCGCAGGAACTGCCGGTAGAGAAATGGAAAGATTTGGCAAAAGTGATGGAGAATGGATGAAAGGCAACGGGTAATCATCGAGGTTTTGACAACTTTGAACCCATTAAGGAAAATTTTTGACTTAGCGGAAATTGGGAAGAGGGAGAATTATCTTGACCTACTCATTAGCGCTTTTTTTGAAATATTCACCAAAATACCCACTCCCGCCATAGCAAAAATCAGTGCCGACCCTCCGTAACTGATGAAGGGTAAAGGAATGCCCGTAAGCGGAATTAAAGCCGTTATAGCCGCAATGTTAATAAACGCCTGAAAAACAAACCAACTGGTAATCCCCCCTGCCAGCAACCGGCCAAACATATCCGGAGCCCGCCAAGCAATTAAAAAACCTCGCCAAGCCAGAACAACAAAAAGAGCGATTAAGACAGTGCATCCCACCAAACCCATTTCCTCGCCCAAAATGGCAAAAATTGAATCGCCTACCGGCTCCGGCAAGTAATTGAATTTCTGGCGGCCATGGCCCAATCCAACTCCGTAAGGGCCGCCCGAACCCAAGGCGATAAGCGCCTGGTTTATTTGGTAGCTTTTCCCCTGCGGATCAGACTGGGGGTCAAGGAAAGTCATCAGCCGCTCCACCCGATACGGCGCCATATGCACCAGCATCCAAAAAGCCATCAACCCCCCCAAGACAAGCAGAACGAGGTAGGAAAAGCGGGCGCCGCTCAAAAAATACATCGCAAAAGCGATTACCGTAATTATCCCCAAGGTGCCCATGTCCGGCTGCTTCATGATAAGCACTCCCAAGATCCCCAATATTACCACAAAGCCCAAAAAACCGTTGAGCGAAGCAAAAGCTTTTTGGCGGCTGGAAGAAAGCCACGCCGCGAGATAGACAATAAGAGACAGTTTGCAAAGCTCGGTCGGCTGGAAGGAGAGCCCCCCCAAATTAATCCAACGCTGGGCGCCCTTAAAAGTAGTGCCGATCCCGGGAATAAAGACTATCAAAAGTAATACTATAGTTATGATGAAAAAAGGGAAGGCCCATTTCTGCCAAATTCGGTAATCCATTTTCTGAAAAATAAACCAAGCCGCTAATCCGGGCACAAAACCATAAAGGAGCTGATGGGTAAGGTAATAATACGGCTCCTCGTAGATTGAGAGAGAGCGGGCAACTCCCGCCGAGGCAATTAGCACTAACCCGGAAACCACCAAGGCAAAAGCGGCCAAGGTCAAAATAACATCCATTCGGGAATGCATTCTGGCTAAAGATCCTTTGTCAGAACGCACTCGGATAGGGACACGGTTAGCAGTTCTGCGAATATTACTGCGGGGGGAGAAAAGCATGGAAAATTATAGCTTAGGGCTTAAAGTTTGCCTGCCTGGTCGGTAGGCAGGAAACTTAAAACATAAGTAAAGAGAAATTTGTATTTTTATGTTTCAAGTTTTAAGTTTTAAGTTTCATGTATATCATTTTATTTTAAAAATTTGACATAAGGCAAATTGGAAGGGAAAATAAAAAAAACAATTTCCAATTAAAAACTAAAAATATCCATTATGCTTACTTGGATCATCTTAGCCGTTGTCGTAGTTGTCGTAGGTTTTGCCGTCGCGGTCTATAACGGCCTCATTCGTCTCAAAAACAAAACTGAGGAGGCTTGGGCGGACATTGACGTGCAATTGAAACGGCGCTACGACTTGATTCCCAACCTGGTGGAAACAGTTAAGGGATACGCCAAACACGAAAAAGGCACTTTTGAAAAGGTGGCGGAGCTTCGCAGTGAGGCGATGCAAGCCAAAACACCCGGCGAAAAAGCCAAGGCGGACAATATGCTGACTGAGACTTTAAAAAGTCTTTTTGCCGTAGCAGAAAATTACCCCGACCTCAAAGCCAATCAAAATTTCCTGGATCTGCAAAGCCAATTGTCGCAAATTGAGGAGACTATCCAGCAATCCCGTCGCTACTACAACGGCAACGTCCGCGACTTCAATATCAAGATTGAAACCTTCCCCAATAATTTAATTGTTGGTATAATGGGTTTTAAGAAATTTGAATTTTTTGAAGTAGCGGAAGCAAAGGAGAGGGAGAATGTGAAAGTGGCTTTCTAGTTTCTAAAAAACTTTATAAACCTTTAATTTTATAAACTAAAGATTATGTCCCCAGAAACAAAAACAGGAGAAGAAAAAAACAAAAAAACCGATACCAATACCACTGGAGGCGCTTCGTCCGCCAAAGACCTTGAAGAAAACAAAGCCGTCACTTTCTTGAGCTATCTGGGCATCCTGTGCTTAATACCTCTTTTGGCCAAAAAAGAAAGCAAGTTTGCCCAATTCCACGCCAAGCAAGGGTTGGTGCTTTTTATAAGCTGGCTGGCGATTGCTTGGATTTCCGGCTTCATTCCCGTAATCGGCTGGTTTATTATCGCGCCGGCGGTTTCAATTCTCGGAATCGTGCTCTCCATAATGGGACTCATTAATGTTGCCCAAGGCGAGATGAAAGAATTGCCAATCGTGGGGGAAATAGCCAAGAAGTTTGAAATATAATATAACACGGGAGACGCTAAAACACCGGAATTTCGTAAGCATAGGTTCGCAAAAGCAAGTATTCTGCATCGTTATTAATAATCTAATGCTTCTTGATACTTAATAACAAAACAAAAAATGGATCTTAACACAACTCCCGCTCCCATTTCGGAAAACAAAAGTAAGCTAATTCTGCTTGCCATTTTGGCCGTGTTAATTGTGGTGCTTCTGGGAGTGCTCTATTTCGTGAAGCAGAAAAACTTAGGAGAAATTACCAATGAAGACATTTCCCAAAACCAAGCCACTAAAAAATACGCGCCGACCATAGATGAATTAATTGAACTCACCACCGCTCCGGAAAACAGCGCGGAAAACGCCAAGCCCAATCCCGAACTGACTGCCGCCTTGACCGCGCCCAAGGAAAGCATCCACGAAAAACCGGACAAGGAATTAATTGAAGAATTGACTGCGCCAAAAAACCAATAATCCCCATCATAAGTCCTACAAGTCTAATATGTCCTATTCTTCTAAAAAAATGAAAACAAAAAAAATAACCATCCTTGCCGTCGGTGGACTGCTCGCGCTCCTCGCCGGTTTTCTGGTCGCGAGAGCCGACTTTTGGCCGTTCACCGGCAACAGCTTCAGCTGGATCGGCAACAATCTCGTTGATACTAATCAAGGTAGGATAGAACAAGGTGATCCGGTTATCGGCATGATCAAAATGAACGGAGACCGCTATCAAGTGGCCATTGAGGGCACTGGTACCTCCCGCCTGCTCACCGGCGCCGCCTGGTTTGGTATCGGGACCAGAGACGACAAGTTTAACGATTTTAGCGATCAGGGGGATTTGCCTTCTCTCGGTTGGGTGCTTTTTAACCAAGGCGTGCCGCCTAACAATTGCTTCGGCGCCGGAGACTGCCACGCGGCCACTTGGTATCAAAAGCCCGGCGCCTCCGCCGGAAGCTATGAAGGATATGTTTCCGGCTGGGCGAAACTGCATATCGGCCCCAACGGAGATCAGACACCCTACCCGGAAACTTGGTTGCATTTCAAGACGCCCGCCAATCCTAATAACTACGCTTGCGGCGGAAGCCACTATCATGTCTGCGTTGACGTGAACGGTCGGATGGAAGGTTACGCCTGGTCCGCCGGTGCCGCGGAAACCACCATTAACGGCAATCCAGGATTTGGCTGGATTAAGTTTTCCAAAAATTACGCCGGAGTGGTGCCCGCCTCTTACACCCCCCAATCCGTCACTTGTAAATCCCAATTTGAATCCGGCAATGTCTGCAAAAATTTCGGCGTTTTTACCGGGGAGTTCAAATTTAAAGCGGTTTATCAAGGCATTGGCGATCCGGACAATATGCTGCGCTGGTTCTGTGAAAATGGTAATTCCCCACAAGCCGGGGATAAAGCCGCCTGTGTTTACAAAGATAGCGGGACCCACCAGCCGAAACTGGAATTCTGGAGCGTAAGTGAAAATAGCTGGAAAGCTTGTGAGAATAACGCTAAAGCTGAAGTTACTTCAGAACCGAAATGCTCCGTTTTGGTTAGCTCGTCTAGCACTTCTACCAACAATATTGAAAACTTCGGTTCCAGCGCCACTATTAAGGACAATGAATCGGCTATCGGGATGGTAAAGCCGGAATGTATGACCACCGAAACCATCAATTGGACGGTTTCGGGAGGACAAATGGCGGGAAGTTCGGGGGTTAATAATGAAATTATCAAGGCGGAACCGAGTGGAACCGGCACTATGATCATTAAAGCTTCCGCCAAAGACAGAGCTACCAGTAAGTCTTATGATTGCGGTTCAGCGACGGTAACGGTAAAATCCAGCAGCAGTAATGAGGTAAAGATAAGATAAGCCCCGCGATATTCCTATTTGTTTTATCAGCCCTATTCGTCTTATTAGTCTTATTCTTCAATAAAAAAATGAAAAATCTCATCAAAAACG
>VGKB01000021.1 GCA_016867255.1 Candidatus Moraniibacteriota bacterium | reverse complement strand
GGGTGTCCACGATTGATCCGTCGGGCTTTATCTCTGCCAGGTGGCTGATTTTTTGTTCAACCATTCGGTCGGTCTTGAGGCCGCTAATATTGGCGTTGACCACCGAAAAATAGTCTTTGGGAGTGGTGAGGATTTCTCCAGACCAGCCCAAGTCGGAGATGGTTTTCTGGATATTGTAGTCAAAAAAGTACATTACGATAGAGCGGCTTTCCAGGCAGTCGGAAAAAACTGACATAATTTCAATCCACTTCTCCGGCGGCGAACTGAAAATTTTTTCCAAGATTATCGGTGCGAGGTCGGCTAAAAATTGCTTGGGCCGGTTGAGTTTTTTGTCATATTCTACTTCAACTTTATTTTGGGTTACCTCCACGAAATTTTCCGCAGTGACTACCGTGCCGTATTTTTCGTGGTTTATTGGGCCGGTGATTTTTAGAAGCTCCCGGAGCAGTTTGGGAGTGAAGGCGATTACGCCGTCAACGGCCGGTCCGCCAGTTTTTTCGTAAAACCAAGCTACTTTTTCCGCGCTTTTAGGAAAGTCCGGCCACCAGTTAGCGTCGTGCATGGACCAAGTGGCGCTCATTTTTTGGATTGGTTTGGGCGGAATTACCCTTTCTTTAAGCTGGCCGTCTGGATTATAGATCCCGTCAATCATAAGTTGGGAGACATTGCCCTCTTCTATTTTAAGTATTCCGTAAGTGCCGATAAAGCCGCCGGTGGCGCGAATCTCGTCATTGTTTTGAAAAAGGAAGAGGTATTGTTTGGCCACTTTATGGCCCAGCACGTCAAGAATAGTATTTGCACTAAGAGAGAAATTATTGATTCCCTCAACGACGGCAGGCAGTTTTTCTTGCAGTAGGACGAATTCCTCTCTTTTTTCTTCGGGAAGGTCGCCGATCTTGATCCGGTTTAAATAGCTTGCCGCTTGTTCCAGCTCTCCTTTGGCGCGAGCCAGTTTTTCCTGAAAAACAACGATGGCACTAGTGAGATTTTCGGTATGGTCCGATCTTCCAGCGGGCTTAAAGCCCGAAGCTTCTTTTAGGGTTGACAGGTTGTCCACCGCGAAGAATTTCTTCTTAAGAGCCCCCTCATTGCCCAAAAAAACGTCAAAGGATTCAGAGATGATTTGGCCGGCAAAGGCCAAGTGTTTTCCCGCTTCCAAAAGGTTTTCTCCGCTTTTCACTTTGGACCCTCCGGGTAGTACTTTAATTATAGAAAGCATTGAGCCGCCAATTTCATCAAGGGATTTGTTAGCGTTTAGGAAATTTTGGTAGGCGCTTTCAAAATTTTTGCGGGCCTCTTCGGGTTTGGCGGAAATCATAGCAGATTTGGCTGATTTTACGTTTTTGTAGGCCTCGTTACTTTGTTCTTCTATCCGGTTTTTGGCTTCAATTACTTTTTGGATGTAAGCTCCCAATGGTATCATCAGGGAAATGATAATGCCGATTCCTAAAACAATGGCTGAGCGTTTGGCGTTGGGAGAGCGAAAAGCGAGAAATATATTCTTGAAAACCCGCCAAAAATCTTTGGTTTTTTCAGCGGCTTCACGGATGACCAGTTCTTCGTTGGGAGGGAGAATTTGGTTGGACCAAGTCTCGGCGACAGTCGGGCTATTGGATTGATCCGGCGGGTTTAGCGGATTCGGCGAACTGGGCGAACCGGATTGAGAGGAAAAATCGCCGGCCTCAATCTGGTATTCTGTTGAGTAATTGGCTGGTGTCTTGTCCATAATCTCCATGGCGACAACCTGGTTTCTTTGGCGGGAGAAATAATCTTTATCTCTTATTTTTTGCCAGAGAAGGGCGAACGTTTTTTGGATTTTTGAAGTTAAAAATGGCTTAAAAGATACTTTTTGCTTGGTTTGCTTTCTTGGGGCGGGTTGTGCCGGCGGAGCGTAGGCGGGAATATAATCGTTAATGATGTTGGCGGGTGAAACCTCCTCTTCTTCCACCGCGATATATTTTTCGTTTTGTGGGACGACGGAAGGAATAGGGTCTCTGATTTTAAATTTGGAATTTAGAGTCTCGGATTTTGGTTTTTGCTTCAGATTCAAAATTCCAAATTCCAAATTCCTTCCCTTTTTCCCTTTTTCTTTCTTTTCGGTTTTGGGTTTTTCGTTGCTGGCGGTTTCTTTTTTTATTTCCGATTTTTCAGCTTTCATAAATGATAACTTTACCGTTGTTCCGTAAGGGTTAAAATTATCGGGTAAAATTCTGTTTTCGTCTTGCAAATTTAATATGTCGTCTGGGGAGTATTTGGGAAGCTCCTCCTCTCCCTCCCCCAAACGCTTTTTTATTTCGTCGCGGTCAGATTGAATTTTTATTTTTAGGGTGGCTTTTTCCCGATAGCCGGGATAGGAAGGATGAGAAAGCAGCCCCTGGAAAGATTTTTTATTTCTTTGTGAGAGATCGGTAAAGCTGTTTTTTTGAGTAAGGATTGGCGAACGGGGAACAAAGACATCGGAAATGTGCCTCCCCTTCCTTCCTGAAGTCGTTGGCTGCCAACGACTAACCGAGAAAGCGGCGGAGTTACGGTCTGGCGCAATCGTGAATTTGCCGGGTGATTTTTTTCGGATTTTTCCCGCCATGTCCAAAGCCCCTCGGCCGGAACTCTTAATGTTTTCCTTAACGGCTGCTTCCCTGCCCTTGGGAGTGGGTTGGTATGCCAAAGGATGCTGGCTAAACTCAATACTTTCGGCAATTTTTCGTTTTTCCTTCCGGATGTGAGCTTTTTGTTTTTTTATCAGGTCTAGCGACATATTTTTTATGAAACGTGGGACATTAAACACGGAACGCAGGAAGCGCAGCAAACACAAAAATTCCTAGTCCTGTTTGCTAGTTCCAAATCAAAAATATTATAACATTGAAAATCAGTTTTACTAATAAAAACAGCACTGCTTGGTGGATAGTTTTTAGGCAGTGCTGATTTAAAGTTTTTCAATTGAAGTTTATCGGTAAAATGAAGCTCGGCTATTTTTCTAATGCTTTTTTATAGAGTTCCAATGTCTCGCGGGCCATTTTGGTCCAGCTGTATTTTTGGATGGTCTCTTTGGCGCGGGGCAAATATTCTTTTTTAAGACTGGTTAGGTTTTTTACCGCTTCAGCTATCTTTTCACTCATATCGGTTACCGATTTTCCGTCAAAATAGACTACCGAGTCTCCCAGAATTTCCGGAAAACAGGTGCCTTTGTTGCAGAGCACTAGTTTGCCGCGTTTTAACGCCTCCAGCGGCGGCAGGCCAAATCCTTCATAGAGCGAGGGGAAGATACAGAAAAGCGCTTCTTGATATAAAAATTCCAAAGTTTTACGATTGGAAACGAATCCCGGGAAAATCACATTCTTTATTTTGCTTTTAATCACTGAATCTTTTAATCTCTTAAAAAAATAGTCCTTTCCTCCAGCTATCACAAGGTGCAATTCTTCTCCCTTTTTCTCGCGATAATTTTTGCTGGCGCCGTTAAAAGCGAATACCAGCCGCTCTAGATTTTTGTGAGGGTAGGCCCCGCCCAAATAAAAGATATAAGGGGTTTTTAACCGCAACTTTTTCTCAAGCCATTTCTGCCGGGTTGCGGAAGAGAGCTCGGCATATTGCTTAATTTTATCATCATCTTCACCTCCGGCACCTTCATAAATTGTAAAAATCTTACGACTGTCCGCATTCGTGAAGAAACGTAAAATGTCCTGCGCGGTACTTTGAGAAACAGCAATTATGGCTTTTGATTTTGATACGGCGTGGCCGATAGTCATTCGGTAAGCCCAGTTCTTCACTGCGTATTTTAGCGGCCCCAGCGTGGTTGCCTTTTTGGTTGGGAAAGCAAACAAAATTAAGTCATGAATTGTAGTGATGAAGGGTTGATTATAAGTTACCGGCACATTGAAGTGCGGAAAATGAGTCAGATCCGGCTTAAGCCGATGTAATATTTTGGGGATAGCGATTTGTTCTTTTAGTCCGTACCAATGGGCTTCAGCCCGAATGATTTTAAAGTTTGGATTATTGAAGCGTAACTGAGCCTGCCCTCGGCTACGACCGAGGGTCGCACAATCTTTTTCCCGTAATAAAATGTAATACAAGTTTTTTCGGTCAATTTTGGCCAGTTCAAAAACCAAATTGCGGGTATAAGTGGAAAGCCCCCGATTTTCAGGATTAATAAAACGAGCGTCAATGGCGATACGCAAAATAGTATAAAATTATAAAGTTCATAAAGGAAAAGAATGTATTCAAAAGCAACTAATCTTTTCTTTAGAAAATTTACAAACTTTAAGACCTTGTAATTCCGTTTATTCCATGTAATCCATCACCATATACATTGGCTGGATGACGGAGATGGCAAAAAAACCGACGGCGCCGCCAATAATGAGAATAAGCGCCGGTTTAATTACTGAACTTAAATTCTTGGTGATGTCATCCACCTCTTTTTCATAAAAGTCGGCTAGTTGAGAAAGTATTTGTTCAGAACTGCCCGTTTCCTCTCCCACCCGGACTATTTGGATAACCATGGGGGCAAAAAGTTCGGGAAAGTTAGCCAGGGATTTGTTTAGAGGAGCGCCTTTTTGTACCATTTCTGAAGCGTTTTTTACAGCTCTTTTAAAATAAGTGTTTTCCAGAGAGTCGGCAATAATATCAAGGGCATTTACGATAGCCACCCCGCTTTTGAGAAGCGAGCTTAAAGTTCTTGCAATTCGGGCAATGTAGACTTTTTTAATGATATTTTTCACTAAAGGGGTGTGAATAAAGACAAAGTGGAAGAATTTCTTGCCTAGCGGGCTGGCTTTGAAAAATAACAGTAGCAAGGGAACGGTTACCAGACCGACCAGGGAAATGATAATATGGCCGGCCAGCAGATTGCTGACGGCGATTATTATTCGGGTGGTAATAGGCAATTCAATGTTCATTTCGGAAAATATTTTCATAAGACTGGGAACAACGAAGATCATCATCAGAACGGCAATTATAATCATTACGACAACGATAACCGAGGGATAAATCATAGCGCCGCGCACTTTGGCGCGGATGTCATGTTCTTTTTGCATCTGAAGAGCAAGAAGCTCCAGCACTTCCTCTAAAGTACCGCCGATTTCTCCGATGCGAATGGAACTGGTGAAAAGAGGAGGAAAAACGCGGGGGTAGTCCTGAAGGCTATCCGCCAAAGAACTACCGGTTTTAATTTTTTCCTTAATGTTATTAAGCGCCTCGCGAAAATAGTTTGATTTTGTCTGAATGGAGAGAATTTCCAGGGCGCGGGGGATGGGCAATCCCGATTTTACCATCACTGCAAGGTGTTTGGCAAACATCATTTTTTCGGTGAGGGAGACTCCTCTGAGAAACGGCAAGCCCTGCCAGTTTAGTTTTTTTTTGTCTGTTTTTTGGCTGGCAAACACCAAAAGCAATCCTTGGTTTTTCAGGATGTGGGCCAGTTCAACTTTGTTTTCCGCCGGCATTATCCCGGAGATTGCTTGTCCTTTTTCGTCTCGGGCGCGGTAAGTGTATAAGGACACGGGGTTAATTAAAATTTAAACGGATAGCTTAAAGAAATGATAATGGAATTTTAAGAAAAAGGTGAGTAGAACATTCATAACTATAAATAAATTTTATTTTTGGGCGGCTTTCATAAAGCCGTAGAAGAGAGGATGAGGATTAAAGGGGTTGGATTGGAATTCGGGGTGAAATTGGGAGGCAACAAAGAAGGGATGAATGTTTTGGGGCAGTTCCATTGTTTCCATTAAGCGCCGATCGGGAGAAACGGCGGAGAAAACGATTCCGGCTTTCTCCAGGCGTGCGATGTGCTTCGGATTGACTTCGTAGCGGTGGCGGTGGCGCTCGCTTAGATTATTCGTCCCGTAGAGTTTTGCTGCCAGAGTGTTGGCCCGAATATTGGCAGGGTAACTTCCCAAGCGCATCGTGCCGCCGTACTGGCTTCTGTTTAATAGAGTTTTTTGTTCCGGCAAAATGTCAATTACCGGATAAGGAGTTTTAGGATTAACTTCGGTGGTGTGGGCGTTTTTGAATCCGGCGGCGTGGCGGGCAAATTCAATTACCGCAAGTTGCATACCGTAGCAAAGTCCGAGATAGGGAATCTTGTTTTCGCGGGTAAACCGGATGGCGCTGATGATCCCTTCTACTCCCCGACTGCCAAAACCCCCCGGCACCACGACGCCGTCGTATTTTTTCAGTTCAGAGAGTTTAGCGGGATTTTTTTCAAATTCTTCCGAATCAACCCAGGAGAGCTCCAGTTTAACATTAGCTTTATAGGAAGCGTGCTTAAGCGCTTCAATTACGGAAATGTAAACGTCGCTCAAAACGAAACTGCCGGTGGCGAAATATTTTCCCACTACTCCAACCTTAACCTTCCTTTCGCCGTTACGGATTTGTTTTTGGAGCTCCCGCCATTTGCTAAAATCTTTTTTGCGGGGCTTGAGGCCAAGTTTTTGGAGGATGTTTCCGCTTAGATCTTCTTTCTCAAAGTTGAGCGGCACGTCATAAATTGATTCTACATCGGGGGCGGAGATTACGTCTCTTTTACGCGTGTTGCAAAAGATGGATATTTTTTCCTTGCGTTTGTTGTCCAGCGGAACCGGCGCGCGGGCGATAATGATATCCGGCTGGATGCCCACTGAATTTAAAGCGCGCACGGCGTACTGGGTGGGTTTGGTTTTCATTTCGCCGATCTTGGCGGGAATGGGCAGAAAACTGACCATCACGAAAAGCACTTTACCGGGCAGATCCATTCTCATCATACGGGCGGCTTCCAAAAAAAGCACATTCTGGTATTCGCCGACAGTGCCGCCAACTTCAATTACGACAATATCAGCTTTATTATGCTGGCCGGCTTTTTTAATGCGGCGGATGACTTCATAGGGAATGTGAGGCACTACTTCTACGCATTTGCCTTTGTAGAACATTCCGCGCTCCTTCTCAATTACAGTTTGGTAGACGCTGCCGGTGGTCATGTAATTGTGCTGGCTCAAGCTGCATTCTAAAAATCGTTCATAATTGCCCATATCTTGATCGCATTCAGTGCCGTCGCGCAAAACGAAAACTTCCCCGTGTTCGGTGGGGTTCATGGTGCCGGCATCCACATTAACATAGGGGTCAATCTTTATTGAAGTAACTTTGAAGCCGCGCGCCTGCAAAATAGCGGCGATGGAAGAGGAGGCCACGCCCTTCCCCACTCCGCTCATCACCCCGCCGGTTACAAAGATGTATCTGGTGTGATTGTTTTTTCGGTTAGCCATGGGAAAACAGTAATGTGTAATTTGCAATGTGTAAAGGCAAAGTTCCTTTTTTATTTTCTACCCTTTTTTTAACTTGCTCAACAATTTTGTGCTTTAATTAAAAATGTGGTTATATTTTTTATCATTCCGCGACTTCACCCGCCTCGCGGCAGAAGGGCGGGATTCGAGAAAAATTGTTATTACTAAAACAATGAAAAGGAAAATTCTTTTGGGGCTGACGACCACGCCGAAATCGGATTGGCGCAGGAAAGCAGCAGAAATTAACGAAATTAAGCTCAAAGAAATTGCCCTGTTTCCCACCATGCTGGGGTTAAAGGAGCGCAAGGAATTATACGGATTGCTGGAAAAAACCTGTCTGGAAAAAATTCCCCATGTCCACTTGCGCGATGATATGGAGAACTGGGAGCTGGAGTATCTTCAGAAAAAGTACAAAGCTTGGCTTTTTAATATCCACTACCGCGATTCCGACATTGAATTTCTGAAAAATAACCCAAAATACGCCCAGCATATTTATGTGGAAAATCTTGATGGAATTGACAAAAATTTTCTTGAAACCGCTAAGCTTTGCGGAGGGATTTGCCTGGATGTTTCTCATTGCCAGGACCTGACAGTTCTTTGCGGGGACGGCGGCCCCGCAAGATTAATGAACGCGATAAAAAATTTTAAGATCGGATGTTGCCACATCTCCGCTGTTTTGCCGAAAAGCCATTGGGCAAAAAGCTTAAGAACAAAAAAAATGGTAAAGATTTTGTCTTCCCATTATTTACATTCACTCAGGGAGCTGGATTACATAAAGAACTATCTGGAATATCTCCCGAAAATCATTAGCATAGAACTGGAGAATTCTTTTAAGGAACAGATTGAAGCGAGGAATTATTTGGAGAAGATAATCAACGGTTAGTTGGGTCATCGTTCGGGATGACAACTGAACATTATTTTCTGTTCTTTATTTTTTCGCTAATTTCTTTGATGAATTTTGTTTTTTTTATGTTTCTGGTCTTCTCTCCTGTCTGCTGGCTAGGCGAGGTTTCGCGGTCGCGGACGGAGAGTTTGCCGGATTTTATTTCTTTGTCGCCGATCACAATTATATAGGGGACTTTTTCCGTGATCGCCTGGTGGATTTTTTTGCCCACTGTTTCATTTTCCAAGTCAGTTTCTACCCGGATGTTATTTTCCGTGAGTTCGTTGGCCAGTTTCTCGCAAAATTTTACATGCGCCTTCCCTACCGAAATAATCTTTACCTGCACCGGCGAAAGCCAAACCGGAAACGCTCCGGCAGTTTGCTCGATTAAGAATGCCATAGTTCTCTCGATGCAGCCGATCGAAGACCGGTGGATGACCATAGGCGTTTGATCTTTTCCGTGTTGATCTGTGTAATGCATATTAAATCTACCTGGCATGGCAAAATCAATTTGGATAGTAATTGCAGTATCTTCTTTACCATTAACATTCCGGAGCTGGACGTCTAATTTTGGTCCATAAAAAGCGGCTTCCCCTACTCCTTCTTCATATTTTAACTTCATGTGATCAAGAATTATTTTCATTGACGATTGAGTGTCATCCCAAGCCTTTTTGTCATCAATATATTTCTCTTTATCTTGGGAATCCCATTTTGAAAAGCGATACCAGTAATCTTTAATACCTAAAGTTTTCATAGAATATTGCACTAGCTCCAATACTTTTCTAAATTCAGATTCCAGTTGATCTGCTCGGCAAATAATATGGGCATCAGACAAAGTGAATTCCATTACACGAATGAGGCCGGATAGTTCCCCAGATTGTTCTTTCCGATATTGTCTGGCAAGTTCTGCATAGCGCAAAGGTAACTCGCGGTAGCTCCTGGGTCGAGAATTGTAAATCATAAACTGATGAGGGCAAGTCATTGGTCTGAGTACATACTCTTCACCGTCAATGTTCAGGGGTGGATACATACTTTCTTGGTAGTGATCCCAGTGGCCAGACTTTCTATACAAGTCTACTTTGGCAAGCTCTGGGGTAAAAGTTCTTAAATAACCTCGCTTAGCTTCTTCTTCAATCACAAATTTTTCTAACTCCATTCTAATTATTGAGCCCCTTGGGGTTAGTAATGGCAAACCCGGGCCAACAAGGTCGGAGGAAACAAATAAATCTAATTCTTTTCCCAGTTTGCGGTGGTCGCGTTTTTTGGCTTCTTCCTGCCAAGCTAGATATTTTTTCAGTGCTTTCTTATCGGCGAAGGCCAAGCCGGATATTCTGGTAAGCTGAGGATTTTCTTCGTTACCCTGCCAATAAGCGCCGGCGATTTTGCTTAGAGTAAAACTGCCGATTTTTATCTCACCGGTTTTTTTGAGGTGCGGTCCAGTGCAAAGGTCGGAAAACTCGCCGAGCTGGTAATGGGTTACTTTCTTTGCGCCCTCCGCGGCCAGCGTTTTGAGCAAGTGTAATTTATATGGCTGCTCCGCTTTCTTGAAAAAATCCTGTGATTTTTTGAGAGCAAGATCCTTTTCGCGGAAAGGAATGTTTTCTTTGATAATTTTTTCCATTTCCGCTTGGATTTTCCCAAAATCATCCTTGCTCAAGGGACGGGGTAATTCAAAATCGTAAAAGAAGCCGTTTTCAGTGGCCGGGCCAGTACCAAATTTAACCCGAGGACCGTGGATGCGTTTAGTAGCCAGAGCTAGAATGTGAGCCAAAGAGTGACGGATTATACTTGACTTATCTTGTTCTTTTAGTGCCATTTGGTTTATATGAGCTTTTAGTAGTATCTCCACTTGCTGGTAAGGAGAATCAACCCGACGGCAATCAATACAATTACTATATCTTTAGCCAGCTTCCTCCTTTTCTCTTCTTTTGTCAAGAAAAACTGGGTGGCGGTAAAAAAAATGTAATAAGCCGCTAGAAGCAGAACCGCATTGCTTCTATAGCGGAAAGGGAAAAAAACTAACCCCCAAGCAATCTCACTGGTCATAAGGGCAGCAAGGAGACTGGCGGCGTTAATGTCTTTTTTAGTGAGCTCTCCCCTTTTAAGGGGAAGAAAGAGATTATTTTCCAGAGTGTCTTTGGCGATTATGTAGCTTATTAAGGCTGCCAAAATTATCATTAGCCAGACCGGAAAGACTATTTCTGAAAAGTGGATGAAACTGGCAAAAAGCAGGTTTGCCAGGACAAAGAAAGTAAGAAAATTAACTCCACTCAGCATGGCTAAGGCAATTTTGTCTACCGGGTTGTCATTTAATCTCCCTTTGATGAGCAGGACTAAATAAAGAGAGACGGAGAGTAAAACGATGGAAAAATAACGTAAGGAGGGCGTTCCCATAAGGGAAAGCACTGGCAAACTGCCTCCTATGAGAAGCAGCGGGACTATGGTACTGGCAATTCGGCCGACTGATTTTTTGACTAGAAATAAGATTATTACTGCGCCTCCGCCCAGCACCCACCAAACGAAATTACTGCCGAAGAAGTACAAAGTAAAAAAGATCAGGCCGATAAAAAGCAAAGTGGTAAGGAAGGGATAAAGGCGAAAAAGCATAGAAACGTTGGGCGTTAATAATTCAAGTTTGATTGATAATAACTTAGCACTGAATTTCTAGTGCGAAAAGTACGGTTAAAAAGTGCCAAGCACAAAGAACAAGGTTGCAGATAAAGTGCGAAGTGCAAACAACAAGCCATTAGACCTTAAAAAACGATGTGCAAATTAATTTTTATTTAGTCGTTTAATTCATCCAGTTTTTACGTCTTAATTTTCGGTGATAACTAATCGCGAATCTATGAGCTTCAGAGCGGATTTTTTCTATGAGCTGGACGTTTGATAAAATATTAAAAAATCTCACAGCGTTTTTTGTATAGTATAAATCCAGTTTTTTACGAGTGGGGCCTTTAGCAATCGCTGCGACAGGAATATCTAAGTCGGCATCGCGCAGCAACTTTTCTGCCATATTAAGATGGGCTTTTCCCCCGTCTAGAATTATTAAATCAGGGTCAGGCCATAAATTTTTGTCCACTACTTTCACATTCGTGTACGAAGTGGTTAATCTTCTCTTTACTCTTCTTTCTAATATTTCTCTCATCATACCGGTGTCGTTTACTCCTTCTACTGTTTTGATTTTAAATCTTCTGTATTGAGATTTATCGGGTTTGTTATTGGAAAATACTACCATCGAACCAACCGCATAGTTGCCTCCAATATTGGATATATCATAGGCCTCAATCCGGATGGACTGCCCACTGTCCACTACCCACTGCCCACTTGTTTCCGATATCAACGCCACATCTTGGATGTGCTGCAAGGCGAAGATTTTGTTGCGCAGATTAGCCGCTTTTTCGTATTCGTGTTTTTGAGCATATGCTTGCATTTCTTTTTTCAGCTTTTTTATCAATCTTGGTTTTTTCCCCGCTAAAATCATTTCAATTCCTCTAATATTTCTTAAATAATCTTTTTTGGATATGGCGCCCGCGTATGGTCCCGAGCATCTTCCCAGCTGAAAATCCAGGCATCCTTTTTCCGTTTTAAGCTTCATTGAGTGAAAAGGAAAGATCCGGCGGATTATTTTTAAAGCAACTTCCATTTTTCTTCTGGATGTGTAAGGGCCATACACCCAATTTTTGTTGAATTTTTTTAAATCCGTTTCTCTAATGAGCAAAACCCGTGGAAAATTTTCGTTTTTGGTTATTAAAAAATAAGAGAAACTTTTGTCGTCTTTGGCTTTGGAATTATATTTTGGCTGAAATTTTTTAATTAAGTTTGATTCCAAAATTAATGCTTCCAAAACAGTATCAGTTTTTTGGTATTTGATTTTTCTGATTTGAGAGACTAAACTCTTAGTTTTATACCCACCTTCACCAAGGCTACGGCGGGCAAAATATGACCGCACCCGATCACGCAAAAACGTGGCTTTGCCGATGTAAATCAGCTTATTGTGAGTGTCATAAAATTTATAAACCCCGGGAGATTTAGGGATTTTTTTGATAGTGTTTCTGATATTCATACTAAATTAATTACTGTTGTCATCCCGACCGGAGCAAAGCGGAGTGGAGGGATCCCTTTTTGTATTTCTATAAAAAAATTAAAAAGGGATTCCTCGGCTCGTCCTACGTCCTCGCTCGGAATGACAATAGGACAGGAAGATATGAGAAAATTTATTTCAAGACTCCTCTTAGAAACTTTCCCGTATAACTTTCTTCATACCTAGCGACTTCTTCGGGCGTGCCGGAGACGACGAGGCGGCCGCCCCCTTCTCCGCCCTCCGGACCAAGGTCAATCACCCAGTCAGCGGTTTTGATTACGTCTAAATTATGTTCAATTACGATGACGGTGTTGCCGGCATCAACTAATCGGTTCAAAACCGCGAGTAATTTTTTAATGTCGTCGAAGTGTAGGCCGGTAGTCGGTTCGTCAAGTATGTATAAAGTATCCACGCTTCCCCGCCGAGACAATTCGGAAGCTAATTTAATTCGCTGTGCTTCTCCGCCTGACAAAGTAGTGGCCGCTTGTCCAAGATTAATGTAACCCAATCCAACTTCTTCTAACACTTTTAACGGTTCGTGCACCTCGGGGAAATTAGCAAAGAATTCTTTGGCTTCCGTCACCGTCATCGCCAAAACTTCGGCGATGTTTTTACCTTTATACTTTACTTGCAATGTCTCGCTGTTGTATCTTTTACCGTGGCAGACGTCGCAAGGAAGATAAACATCCGGCATAAATTGCATTTCCACCTTGAGAGAACCTTCCCCGTGGCAATTTTCACAGCGCCCGCCCGGCACATTGAAAGAAAACCGGCCCGGCAAGTAGCCCCTAGTCCGAGCTTCTTTTGATAACGAGAAGATTTTTCTTACCGGAGTAAACAATCCTGTGTAAGTAGCGGGATTTGATCGTGGCGTACGTCCGATGGGTGACTGGTCAATCATGATCACTTTACGCAAGTTTTCTACCCCGGTAATTTCCTGGTGTCGGCCGGGCTTTTCCAATGACCGCATAATTTTGGCCGACAGCGCCTTAAATAAAATCTCTTCTACTAGAGTAGATTTACCACTGCCACTTACTCCGGTAACGCAGGTAAAAACCTTTAAAGGAAAACTAACGTTGAGATTTTTTAAATTATGCTCGCTGGCGTTTTTAACAGAGATTAATTTTTTGTTTTTTACCGGTCGTCTGCTTTCGGGTATTTCGATCTGATATTCTCGTTTCAGGTATTTTCCGGTTACTGATTTTTTATTATTAATAATTTGGTTGAGGCTTCCTTCGACCACCACCTCCCCGCCCAACCGGCCGGCTCCCGGCCCGATGTCCACCAGGTGGTCAGCGGCGCGAATTGTTTCTTCGTCGTGTTCGATTACAATTAAAGTATTTCCTAAGTCGCGCAATTTAACCAAGGTTTCCAAAAGTTTTTTGTTGTCCCGGGCGTGCAAACCGATAGAGGGCTCGTCCAAAACATAAAGCACTCCGACCAGCTGAGATCCGATTTGGGAAGCCAGGCGGATGCGCTGGGTTTCGCCCCCCGCCAGAGTATTGGCAGAGCGGGCTAGGGTTAGATAGGACAGCCCGACATTGTCCAGAAATCCTAACCGGTTTTGGATTTCGGCCAAAATACGCTTGGCGATAATTTTTTCTTTTTCGCTAAGCTCTAGTTCGCTTACAAAT
Source organism: Candidatus Moraniibacteriota bacterium (assembly GCA_016867255.1). Taxonomy (GTDB): domain Bacteria; phylum Patescibacteriota; class Minisyncoccia; order CAIUEV01; family CAIUEV01; genus VGKB01. The sequence continues at coordinate 314 of VGKB01000021.1, read as the reverse complement.
TTTAAGGCGTCACTCACGTTTAAACTGGAAAGCTCATGAATATTTTTCCCGCTTTCGCCAAGGCTGGGGCGGGCATGCCCGTGAACCGTTACCAACAAAGACTCTTTTTTGTAACGCGATCCCTGGCAGGTAGAACAGAGTTTTTGAGACATATATTTTTCGATGTCTGTCCGCACCGCATCTGATTGGGTTTTGAAATAGCGGTCTTCTAAGAAGCCCGCTACTCCTTTCCAGCGTAAATTAAATCGCCAGACAGAACCAGTTTTGCTCCCGAATTTTACTAAAATGTCAGCAGGAGGATTCTCTCCGTAGAG
>VGKB01000020.1 GCA_016867255.1 Candidatus Moraniibacteriota bacterium | reverse complement strand
CCCGAGAAGCGTCTGGACGGAACGAATGTCAGCCCCGCTTTGCAGAAGATCGGTAGCAAAAGAGTGGCGCAGGGTGTGCGGGTGGATATTTTTGCTGATGCCGGCGCGGGCGGCATATTTTTTGACGATCCGCTGAATGGTGCGCACACTCAACCTCAAGTTTTGATCGTTTCTGGTCCGATGGTGACGGACAAAAAGCGCTTCATCCGCATCCCGGCGCTTCTTAAGGTACATATAGATGGCCTTTTGGGCTATTTCAGAAATAAACACCACTCGGCGTTTCCCTCCCTTACCCTCAATGGAGAGTTCATTCTTCGCCAAGGAGAAGTCAGCCCGGTCAAGAGCGACCAGCTCGGAAACGCGCAAACCGGAAGAGAACAACAACTCTAGAATGGCTTTATCCCGCAAACTGTCTATAGTCACCCCCTTGGGAGCTTCCAGCAGTCTTTCTATTTCCGGACGCTCCAAAAAGTCAACTTCCTTGCGGTGAGTTTTTCCCAGCTCTATCTTGTCCGGAGCGGGCACGCTAATTTTATGCTTGCCTAAGAATTTCAGAAATCCCCGCAGGGCAATCACATGGTAATCTTGGGTAATTTTTTTAAGCGACTGGTTGCTCTCCGTTAACCGATTCAAATAAATCCGGTATTTTCTAATATTTTCCTCGCTTACGTCCTTGACTTCCGCCGCTCCTTTCTTTAAATAGCTTCCAAGCCAGCGGATAAACCGGTCAAGGTAGCGGTTATAATTATTGAGCGTCCGCGGAGCTCGGTTGCGCTCAATCTCCAGGTATTCCAAAAAGTCGTTTTTTAGCTCCGTTAAGTTTTTCGTAGACATATTTTATATTTCAGGGTTTACGCGTTTGTTTAGAATTATGAGGAGCGAGTGAGCGGATTCGAACCGCCGTCTCGACCTTGGAAGGGTCGCATACTAACCATTATACTACACTCGCAGGCATTTTCAAAGTTCATTGTGCGACAAAGTTCTCACTTACTATACCTATAATATAGATAATGAAATTGGGCAACCCAAATATAATTTATTTGGTATCCGTGAATTTCCATCTTACAATAAAGTCACAAAAGTGATTGAAATGAAAGAAAAAAATAAAAAAACCCGTTGCTTCCGGCTTAACTGCAAAAAGGCGGCATTGTTTCTTTTTGTAGGGCTAATCGCGCTATCCCCCATAGTGCAGGCCGACAGCGTTATCCCCAATATCAATGACAGCGGCTGGGATAGGAGCGCCGTAACTGCCGGCAACGACCAGCTAATTGGGTTAACCTACAGTTTGCGCACCTTGCTTTGGACGTCAGGAATTGTTCTGGAATCTTCCCAAAGCGTACTCACCCGGGTAGCGGATATCAACTTCTACCAAAACCAACTGGGAGGGTTTTTCAAAAAAAAAGAAACCGGCAGCGACAAAAGCGCGAGCGCGAAGAGCGGTTGGAACTGGGTGCGTAATTTCTGCAATCTAGCAATAATAATTGTTCTTCTTTTTATTGCTTTTGGAACGATCTTGCGGGTGGAAAGTTACAACTATAAATATCTGCTGGTTAAGCTAATCGTAGTAGCGGCGCTGGTAAATTTTAGTGGTGTACTGACAGGAATAATCTTGGATTTTTCCCACATTATTATGGGGATATTTTCCGACCAGATTGCCAACATTGGCAAGAGGGTGGAAGACTATTCCAAAATAATTCAGGAATTTACCGGCAATGCCGATTTGGGAAGCATGGACACGGTTACAACCGATCTTACGCAGAATATGACGCGAACCATTTCACGGGTGAACGTCAACATGATCCTGGCTTCCATTATGATGTTCATTCTGGGAATATCCACTTTAGCGGTAGCCCTGTTCTTGGTGGTAAGGACAGTGAGTCTTTGGCTGCTTTTTACCCTATCCCCTCTGGCGCTGGCTCTTTATGTTCTTCCTCACACCCGCGCCGCCAGTCTCAAATGGTGGGACGCCTTTCTCCGCTACGCTTTTGCCGGACCGCTCCTGTTTTTCTTTCTTTATCTGACAATATTTATCGCGGAAAATCTTAATATTCCGGCGGAGCCGGGATTGGCGGGCCAAGACAGGTTTATTTTCTTTTCCAACTCGGGAAGTCTTTTAGACTATATTTTCCTGGTAGTTCTGCTTTGGGCAAGCATTTTCCTTTCCCGTTCGCTGTCCATTACCGGTTCCACCCAAGTGGTAGGATACTTTAGAGATATTACCCGCGGAGACAAAAGTCTGAAAGTTATCAACAAGCTGGTTGATTCCGGCGGAGCGGCGCTTTCCAAGACCCGGGCGGGCAAATTATTGCACCAGTGGGCGGGAGCGCCGGTTCCGGTAAAGGAGGAGATAAAAGGCCCTTGGAAGGGCGGCGAAGGGATACGGGCAGTTAGAACTTTTCAGCCAATGCTCAAAGCCCAAACTGAAGCAACGCGTAAAGCCCTTGAATCCCTCCTAAACCCGGGGGCGGTGGGAAGAGTGCTTTCCATAGTGGACGCCAAAAGAAAGGGCGGCGATCTGGGACAGTTAGGCGGCAACTTGTCAAACATCAGCCAGACGGCGGCGCTTTCCTGGCAGGATCCGGGAGAGTATGTGAGAAAATTATGGCGGCGTTTTGAACCGCAAGCACGGCCTACCGGCAGTTTCTGGAAGGACGCCCGCACTCTCAACGAAGAAATTAACAAACAAATGGACGCCCAAGAAAAAGTCCAGCAGGTTTTTAACGAGATCGGAACCAGAAGTGACAGGATCAGCCAATTCCAGGCGCAGGATACCAACGCCCGAGAGGCGCAGATATACAAACTGGCTTGGACGGGCGGATTACCCGATTATCTGAACAGACAGGGAAAGGCCTATAACCCCAACAGTCTATCGGAATTTTTGACAACCACCTTTGGAGAAGCGCGAGGAGCCCGGATCGCCGAAAAGCTCAAAATGATTGGTGAAACCAAAAAAGATTCCAGTTTGAATGTAGCTTCTTGGAACGAGCAAAGGGGGAAATTTGAAATCTCACCCAAAGCTCAAGAGGCGGTGAAGATTGATCCGAAAGACTTAAAGACCATTGCTCCCCACAGTATTCTTAACAAAGACAACAGGGGCAATTACACCGGATTCAACGAGGCGGGAAAACAGTTGCTCAAAGAGATGTCTCGGGAACATATTGAAGAAATTCAAAACATGCGGGAGGAAACGGTAAAGGCCATCTCGGAGGCCTACAAAAATTCTCAACAGGAATTGAGCAAGAGTTTAATGAAACAAATGGGCCGGAGCGGAGCAGGTGGAGCGGTTCAGGCGGAGACCATTAAAGCCATTGGCCAGGCCCAGATGCACGGAAAATTCAGAGTGGAAGAAATGCAGGCGCCGCACGCCCAAATAAACCTTGGGCAGGAATTCTTAAACAAGATTGCCGGCCGGGCTTTTGCCAGCAAACAGATGAAAACCGGCCAAGCGGGAGTGATCTCGGCCGACGAGAGCCGAGACAAAGAGGTTAAAACTCAAGAGCTTTCAACGGAAGCCAAGAAAGAACACGCTAAAATTGCCGGCCGCAGTTTCGCGGAAAAGCAAACCATCAAAGAAAAAAATAAGCTAAATATTGCCGAAGCGGAAAAAGCCACAGAAGAAACCACCGGCTTAAAAGAAAAACAGAAAAAGTTGATGCTGGGCAATAAGGCAGCCGAAGCTTAATGTCTATTTTCCATTATCCATTTTATGTGGTAGATATCAGGAAGGGCGGCACGGAAAAAGATAATTTTAATAACACAACAACTTTATGTTAATCATTGTCAACATCCCCGCTTACAACGAAGCCAAAAAAATCGGAGCGGTCATAAAATCAGTCCCCCGAAATTTTCAGGGGGCGGAAATAAAGGTCCAAGTGGCAAATGACGGATCGGACGACGAGACCGCTAAAGTGGCCGAAGAAGCGGGCGCGGAATTCGTTTATTCGTTTCCCCACCGGGGGCTGGGACTTACTTTCCGTTCGGGAGTTGAAAAAGCGCTGGAAAACGGCGCGGACATTATGGTCAACATTGATGCGGACGGACAATTTTCCGCTTCGGACATCTCCCGCCTAATCGGACCGGTCATCAAAAAAGAGGCGGATATGGTGGTGGCTTCACGCTTTTCCAAAAACAAAGAGCACACGCCGGTAAGTATGCCTTGGATAAAGAAAATCCTTAATTTGGTTGCCGCCAAGATTGTCGGGCTCTTTTGGGGGCAGAAAATTGACGACCTCACTTGCGGATTTCGGGCTTACAGTCGGGAAGTGCTTCTACGTTTAAACCTAAACCATCCCTTCACTTACACTCAGGAAACGATTATTGACGCCCTCAGCAAAAATTTCAAGCTGATTTGGGTGCCGGTCAAGGTTACTTATTTTGAAAGGCGTAAGTCCCGCATGACGGGAAAGCTGGGCCGTTTCATCTTTGAATCCACCCGCATCATCGTAGGTATGCTCTGCGACACCAAGCCGCTCAAGTTTTTCGGCGCCCCCGCGATGTTTCTGATAACCGTTTCGCTTGTTCTTTTCATCATCTTTCTCTTTTCCTACTTTCAGGATTTCAAAATTACTCCCTACCGCAATTGGCTTATCATCGGCAGTATTTTTATGACTCTGGGAATCCAATTGCTTGTTTTCGCGCTAGTCGCCGATATGATTCGCTCCCAGCGGCAAATAAGTGAAGAAAATTTATACCTGAACCGGAAGGCAAGATTCTCAAAAAAATAAAAAGTTCCAATGAAATTCGTCGTTCTCGGTTTTCAAATCGCGATACTGATGGTTGGAGGAATTTTGGGGGGAATAGGGTTGGGATACCTAGCAAATAAATATTTGGATATAGCGCCGTGGGGAGTGATTATAGGAGTAGTGCTGGGAGTAGCGGCGGGAGGAGCGGCGGTGTACCGAGTAGTGAATGATAAATAAATAGAAATAATGAATATTCTCAATATTTCCCATGCTGCCAATAATTCTATTGTCGGCTGTTCCGGCTCCGACTGCGGCCTTTGCTCCATTTTGGAAACAATAAGCCGCGCTTATAATTTCTTTATGGCGGTAAGTTTTACGGTGGCAGTTTTGATTGCGATCACCGCGGGCGTGAGCTACCTGATTAGCGGGGGGAATAGATCTCTTTTCCGAAAATCGTCTCTGTTTCTCAAAAGCGCGGCCGGGGGATTCGCTCTCATTTTAGTTGGTTGGCTAGTTATCCATACTATTATCTTGGCTTCTGGATTGCAAAACCAAGGTGGCTGGTGGCAGTTCCAATGTCTCTCTGACACGGAGAAAACAGCCGCCGACAAGCTGAATTTTGCTCCCTACTACCAGAACCTGAAAAAATTTTTTAGCTTAACTGACTTTCTTTCCAGCGGCGAAGCCGAAGGCAAATTGGAAGGCCCAAGAGAGGCCCAGATATTGCTCACCCAACTCAAGGCGCTCAAGGAAGGAGAAACTCTTCAATTTTTGGCGCCGGCCCAAATCCAATCCATGGACGGAATTGAAAATTTATTTCTGCCCTTGCTGACCGTTATGAAAGAAGGAAATAACTTGAAGCTGGAAAGCGCCGGCGAATATCTAGACCTTTTGCAGAACGCCTGGCCCAAAACCAGCGGGCAAAGCAATAATCAATACGCTAACACTTTGAACCGGCTTTTAGGCACAACTAGCTACACGGATAACCGTTATTTACTGGATGCGAGCGGCAATGTTTTGGACGGCGGCGCTGGCGGCGAGCTTTCCTCTCTTTTTGATGAATTAGGCAATATTCTTGCCGGCGGTAATTTGATTGGAGAAAGAGTTGGTCAAACCGCGGCAACCGACAGTAAAAATCCTGACCTAAGCGAGCTTTTGACCGGCTTGCTGAACAACGAAACAAACAGCAATCAGGGAGATAAAATTATTTCCGTTATCTTGTCCGAAACAATGAAGCTGGCTAATGAAGTGCTGGTAAGCCGAGGGGTAAGTATCTCCGGCAAAACCGAAGTTTCATCAACTGACTGGGGCTATGAACAATGGCGTTGTCTGGGTAACGGCGGCGAATGGAATAACGGAAAGTGCCAATGCCCTCCGGGAAGCGACGAAGAGATAAACGCTTACTGCCAGCCAACCAAAAATTTGAGCCAGAATTGCAAAAAGAGCGGCGGAATATGGCGAAAAATAGGGGAGGGAATAAATAGCACTCCGGCTTGCGGACTTAAAAAACAATCATGGGATTCGCCCAAATATGCCGCTTCCGGGGAAAGCGCAGGCGCGGAAAGTTATTATTGCCAGTGCAAAAGCGGGTTTTGCGTGGACGGCGAGGGCGCTTGCCGAGCGGACATAGACGATGACGACGGAGACAAAATTGCCAACTCGCAAGACGTCTGCCCGGCTACCGCTTCTTTTGAAAAAAACGCGGTGAACCGGTCGACGGGAGGAAGATATTACGGCTGCGGCTGCAGTGAGATCGGCATAATCCCAATGGAATGCCCGCCTAACCAATGCGTGGGCGATAACTGGGTTATTTATCCCACCGGCGTTCAAGAATGCCAAAACGGAAAATTGCTGGCCTACTCCTGCCGGCCGGAAAGTCGGGAGTTCAGTGAAGAATGTTTGGACAAAAAACTAACGTCTCAGGGCGACGGCTCCGGAAAGGATTACACAGGGAAAGATTACGCTAGCCACAACGGCCAAAACCTTAATAAAAACAGCTTCGTTAGCGGAAACCAAAGTAAGCCATTTAATAACTCAAGTTCGAGCAATAATTCAAAGCAAGCAAGTAAAAACTGGGAAGAAAGAAACTCAAAAAAATTGGATAACAGTATCGGACCGAGAAAAGATGATTTTTCCAAAGAGCCACCGAGAGATGGTACTCCGCTAGGCAATGGAGAGACAGGGCATAACAGCCCAAGGGGAAATGGATCGCCAGAAGCAATAAAAAAAGCTCTAAAGAGAATACACGAGAGAGACCCCTTGAGATATGAGATGATTTTTCGTTTTGTAAAATATATCGGGCCAGATGCTATGGGTTACTCAGGGATTTGCTCTGGTTGTGGGGTTATTGACATAAACCACTATGATCCGCTAAAGGTTATGGACACGGTAATAATTCACGAAGCTACACATTCTGCTGATGCTTGTGTAAATGGATGGGGACCCTCTTCCAGAGCGGAGAGGGTGGCAGTTGCAAACCAGATAGGCAGTATGTGTCGTGGCGAAGACCATAAAGACATGAGGGAATTCCCTCGGCAGAAAGAAGGGTTCACTTATAAAGGGAAAGAGGTCAGAGGATATATTGCCCGTTGGGTTAATATTAGCAACCAGGAAGGGGTAAATCCAAAAGGAGATTTAGGAACAGCAGCATTTAGTTGGTGGGTGAGATATGCAAATATATATGGAGACCGGACTGTTGGTCCCTACCATTATGGAGATCACACATCGGGAATAATCCTTGGATTAAAAGAGGATGAAGAGAAGGGTTTAAGAAATATTATGGAAAGTAATAGGAAATGTCTCAGTAAGCCAACGCTGGATCTGCCGCCGGTGGAAGCGTGTAAGGATGCGAAAGAAATCCAAATCAGGTAATTTATTTTGTTTTCTGTTGACAGAACTAATTTGGGTAGTATAATTGCCTGTTCGGTAAAAAAAACCAGCTCTTGCCGAGGTGGGCAAAGGAGGAAGAAAATGTTTGTCATAAAGTTATTTTTAATTTTCGTTACCGTGTGTCTTTTATCTGAAACGTCTCCGGCAAGCGGCCTAAACGACGGCGAATGCGGCAGCTGTGACTGGAATGTTTGGTACTTTCAGATGATTCAAGATGATTTAGAAAAAGATTTGGAAAGCCAGTCTAAAACATCTCGCTACAACCTGGGCCGGCTGCGAGTGGAGCTGGACATAAATCTGGAATGCGCTCAGAAGGTTTGTAAGGGTAACCCGAACAAACTTAAGGGCATCAAGAAGAATTATCAGAACGCTTTCACTATTCTTAACTCCGGCGAGTTGAGGTCCCCCCGGCCGCTAGTTGATCCTCTGCCTCCGTATTTGCGACGATAATTCACGACAAAGCTCCCGCTCCAACCAGAGCGGGTTTTTTACAAAAAGAAAAATAAGGAGAAAAATATATCAAACGCCTAGTGAAATAATATTAATACAAAAACTTATGAACCCCATACAAAAAGTTTATGCCGCCGGTGCTTCGCTCGTTACTTGTTCGGGAGGAGACTGCGGCGTCTGCTCCGTCCTCGCCACCATCGTTAACGCTTACAACTATTTATTAGCGGTGAGCTTCGTGGTCGCGGTCTTAATTTTGGCGATTGCGGGATTCACTCGGATATTCTCGTTGGGAAAACAGCGTTATCTGGACAAGTCCAAACGAATTCTGCGCGGCGCCATATGGGGATTTACCTTTATCCTTATCGGCTGGCTGGCGATACGATTTGCCGTCTCGGCAGTCGGATACCAAAACACCGGCGGCTGGTGGCAATTTGAATGCACGGAAGATGGCAGCTCCACCGCAAGCGACACGGAAGAAAGCGATTATTTATCCACTCTAAACGCCTACCCGGAACTGTCCGGATTTATTAAGAGCGGTGAAACCAGCGGTATCATCAAAGGACCGCTTTCGGAAGACCGCTTTTTGAAACAGCTGGAAATGTTAAAAAATGGCGAAAAGATAATCTTCTCCCTACCGGTAAAACAGGTCTACGGAGGCAAAGAATACACCGCCCAGATGCCCTTTCTCGCCGGCTACAAATCCGGCGACGGGACCTTCGTTCTTGACCCGGCTAGTCTCTCAAATTTTGGCAGCGTCATCAGCCAGCTCTTAGGTAATACTGGCGGCGGCAATATTTCTTTTCTAAACAAAACTGGCGGAACAATTTCCGCAAACCAAGGGAAAGAGCTAGTCAACAGTCTTATCGCCACTATCGCCAAAGCCCTGCTTAATTCTCTGGGCGGCGCGGGAGGATCCTCGGGTTTAGCAAACATTTTAAGCGGCTTGGTCTCCGGTGACCTCTCCCAATTGTTAAGCAATCCCGCTAATCTCAACAAGACCATCAACACTTTAGGCGAAGCGCTTAAAATCTCCCTCGCCCAAAATCCGGGTAGCGGACTGATGGGGCAAGCTATGGCAGCGCTGGCGGAAAACACCTTTGAGTATTCCGATATGGTAGCCAGCGTGGTTGATTCGGGAAAGACCAGTGGAGATCGAACGGAGACTGGAAGCAAAGATGAAAAGAGTGCCGCCAGCGACAGCTCCAAGGATTTATCCCAACCCCGCAAGCCGGAGGATTGGAAGAGAGAAATCAAGCCGGGAGAAAAGCCCGATCCGGGAACTCACGATGACAATTTTAGTAAACTGCCAGAAGGAGAGAAAGATAAAGACGCTGGGAAAGATCTCTGCGCGGACGACTGGAACGAAGGCGATGGTTCAAAAATGGCGGTCTTAAAAGCGCTCCGAAGGATAGCGAGGAGAGATAAACTTCGCTACGAGATGATGTTCCGCTTTACCAACCACGTCGGCATAAAAGAGGGAGGCGGGGAATGCAAGGGTTGTGGAGATATTTATGTGCCGCGTAAAGACAAGATTGTAAATATTGACCACATTTTAGTTCATGAGGGCACCCACGCAGGCGATTTTTGTTTAGGCAGTCTCTTCCGCAAAATGGCCAACATGGGAGACGTGGAGGCGGTGGCTTGCGCCAACCAGATGGGAAGCGTTGACACCACCAAGGGACATAAGGATATGAAAGAGTTTGACGAAGGCCCGGTGAAAAACACTCCCGAGGTTACCTACAACTCCGGTTCGGGAAAAAGTAACGGCCAGGTGAGAGGACATTTGGCAAGATATTGGGTGGAAAACCAGCCCAAGGGGGATATGAGCAAAGATCACTTAAGCGCCCTTTTTGAATTTATGACAAAATACCCGATCTCCAAAGGATACCTTAATTCGGGAGAGTATCACTACGGTTTTTGCTTTGAAGGCCGCCACCCCTACCTGAAACTCAGAGACGACCTAGAGAAAGACGTCAAAAATATAGTTACCAGCAAAGAAAAATGTTTAAGCAGCCCGCCGAAAGACGTTCTCCCTCCCTGCAATCCGGGAGAAAAATCAGAGCCGTTGCCGCGCGTTCCCGCCTGTGAAGGCGCGCCGGAAATGCAAATTGAGTAAGGATTTTCGCCCAAAAAGAAAATACATAAGACTAGACGGTTGCAAAACTCCCCATTTTAATTTTTTTGTGGGACGTCGCTTTGCCGCAGACGGCAAGCTAGATACAAAAAATTAAAATGGGGAGTTTTGCAACCGTCAGAATCTTCTTTGGACTCTTTCCTTTAGTATTCTCCTGCTCTATGCTGTTACTATGAAAAAGGAAAAATTATTGCTTATTGATTCCAGCGCTCTTATCTACCGGGCTTTTTACGCTCTGCCGCCCCTAACTGACAGGAGAGGCAGAGTGGTTAACGCCGTCTACGGCTTTATGTCGGCTTTCCTGAACATCCTAAAACAAGCCGATCCCACCCACGTGATCTTTGCGTTTGATTCGCCTAAGCCCACCAAGCGTAAAGAGAAATATACCGAATACAAAGCCCACCGCGAAAAAGCGCCGGACGAGTTGTACGCCCAGATTCCCCTGTCTAAAGAGCTGGTAAAAAATCTGGGTTTTACCGAGCTGGAAAAGGCCGGCTTTGAAGCCGATGATATCATCGCCACCTGCGCCAAAAAATTTTTAGCCCTCCGCGCTGAAGGAGAAGTAGTAATCGCTACCGGCGATCTGGATACCTTGCAGCTAATTAACGCGAAAACAAAAGTCTTTGCCCTCAGCCGGGGAGTTACTGAATCCAAAATTTACGACGAAAAAGCGGTAAAAGAGCGTTTCGGGCTAGAGCCGCATCAGATGATTGATTTTAAGTCGCTTTTTGGCGACGCTTCCGACAACATCAAAGGAGTAAGGGGAATCGGCCAGAAAACCGCCTCTCTTTTACTACAAAAATTTCACACTTTGGAAGGAATCTATAAAAACCTTGATAAGTTAAAACCCAAAGTAAAAGAAGCTCTAGAAAAAGAAAGGGGTCAAGCTCTGCTAAGCAAAGAGTTGGTAACCCTGCGCGCTGATCTTCCTCTAAAACTGGAGTGGGAAGAAATCCAATATCTTCCTGAAAGGCTAGCAGCAGGTAAAAATCACCTTGAAGATTTGTCATTCAATTCATTGGCGAAAAGAGTGGAAGCTATGGTAGTACCCAGTTCCCCCGCCTACCGCCCGCCTGCCGGCGAGGCAGGGACGGGCAGGCAATTCCCAGTTCCCAGTAAAGACAGGATAAGGTCTAATGATGGACACTGGGGAATGGGTACTAAAAATATTCAATTTGTCACCAGCCAATCCGATCTAGAAAAACAAGTCATCTCCACCACAGAGAAATCTAACCGGCTTGTATTATGGTCGGGTGAAACTAGTAACGGAAAAAATTTATTGATCGCTCCTTTAGAAAAAAATAAAGTAACTGGAATATTTTTAATGCCTATTGAGCTAGCCAAAAGTTTAAATAATTCTCTTTTCAACGGCAGACGGCTTTTTCTTTTTGACTTAAAAGAAATTTCAAAAGACATTTTTCCTCTAAAACTGCCTGTTAAGAATGTCTGCGACCTTAAAACGTTATCTTACCTAATCCAGCCGCCGCTTATGCGCAAGTTCGGCTTAAAAGAAATTGTCTGGCATTTCCTGAAAGAGCGTTTTGAGGAGCCGAAAAAACAAATGAATTTACTCGGGGCTACCGAGAGGGGATATGACCGGGAGAAAGTGGTTGAAATAATTAAACTCCTGGCACAACTGGTTCCTGAAGTTGAGGAAACTTACACTGAGCAAATAAAATTTCAGGAGCAAAGCCCCGAACCGTACGGAGCGGGGCGCGGCCGCTTTATTTCGGTAGTTTTCCCCGCCGTAGAAGACAAAACCAAAGAGAGATCCATTGAATATGTCTACAAAAACATTGAGAAACCTTTAAGCAGGGTATTGGGGCTTTTAGAAATGGCCGGAGTGAAAATTGACTTGGACTTAATTAAAAAACTCGGCGCCAAAAATGCCCGCGACATTGACAAATTAAAGGATAAAATACATCGGCTGGCGGGTAAACAATTCAATTTAGATTCCCCCTCGCAACTGGCAAACATACTGTTTGAAAAGCTAAAAATTACTACCGAGGAGACTAAAAAAGGCAAAGCCGGTCATTTTTCCACCGCCGCCGGGGTCCTGGAAAAATTGAAAAAGAAACACCCCATTATATCCTTACTGCTGCTGTACCGGGAACAGCGCAAATTCCAAACAACCTACCTAGAAGTTATTCCGGAATTAATTGATAAAAATAACAATCGTCTCCATACTTCCTTTGACCAGACCGGCACAGCTACCGGCCGGTTGTCTTCTAACAATCCCAACTTACAAAATATCCCGCTCCAGCCAATCAGCGGTGAAATTGGGATCCGCCACGCTTTTATCGCCGAAGAAGGTTTTAAATTAATTTCCCTGGATTACTCCCAAATTGAAATCCGCCTTGCTGCCTATCTTTCCGGCGAAGAAAAATTGGTAAAAGCGTTTGAAAAGGGCCGGGACATTCACCGGGAAACGGCGGCTTTTGTCAATAATGTTGACCCTAATAAAGTTGATGGAAATATGCGCAACGCCGCCAAGGCCCTCAACTTCGGGATTATTTACGGCATGAGTCCTTTCGGGTTCGCCGCCGCCAGTAAATTGTCCGAAACTGAAGCCAAGGTTTTCATAGACAGTTATTTCCGTCAATTTCCTAATATCGCAAGATATATTAATAGTATAAAGGAATTTGCCCGCGAATATGGTTTTGTGGAAACTGTTTTTGGCCGGCGGCGTTACGTGCCGGAAGTTAATTTAGATAACCACATCCTGCGCCAAGCCGGCGAGCGGATGGCTATTAATATGCCTTTGCAGGGAACGGCGGCCGACATAATGAAGTTGGCGCTGGTGGAAACCCAGAAATTTTTGGAGGAAAAATATGCCGACCCCCAAAAACACCCGCTTGAGAGAGACGCGCGCATCCTCCTAAGTATTCACGATGAAATAATTTTGGAAGTGCGAAATAATCTGGTAGAAAAGATTGCCGGGGAAGTGAAGGAAATAATGGAAAACGTAGCCAAGGACTTTATCCCACTCAAAGTGGACGTGGAAACGGGAAATAATTGGGGAGAAATCTAGGACTTGTAGCTCAGTTGGTTAGAGCGCGGCGTTCACATCGCCGAGGTCAGAGGTTCGAGCCCTCTCAAGTCCACAAAGGTCGCTGGTTCAAATCCAGCATCGTCCACTTTTAAAGAATATCAATGCAAACTGTAACAAAATTTATTACACTCCAAGAGCTGAAAGAAATGTCGTCTAAAATGTTTGATAATTTAGTTAAGGCAGTGGTTGATGTTGAAAAGAAAATAATGGCAGTGGATGCAGGGTTGCACGCCGACTTAGAAAAACTGCTTTTGGAAAATAGCTCGAAGCAAACTGACCTTTGGGGAATTAATATTTACCCCGACAAAAAAGGCGAGGAATTCATTGAGTTTGATTCAATGATCAATATCCGACCTTACCAAGACAATCGGACGCGCGGAGTAGAAGATCCGAAAATTCGAGAGCAAATTATTAGGGTTGTTAACATACTGGTAAAATATGGGAATTAATTATCAGCACAAAGATCAGTTGGGGGGAAAGTGGTATGAGCTTTCTTTAATGGAACAGCTGGCCAACGTGGGTAGCGAAGTGCATCGGACGATTAGCTGGAGAAATAAAGGCGATCTTGAATACAGCCAAAAGGCCTTTGAACGGGCGCTGGAGCTTTTAGATTTTACTATTGCCGACCCAAAAAACATCAACCGGTTAAAAGAACTCACCCGTGCGAGAGAATGTTTGGTGGATTATTTTATGTACGATAACATTTACGGCTCCTCGGACGAAAAATGGGAAAACTATTTTTACGCTTTCGCCACCGCCGCCCGTAATCCACTATATGTAAACAAATAATGAAAATACTTTCTTACCTGCGGGAAATCAAAAGGTCTTATTCCAACTATCACCCCCTAATAGAAGTCTTGATTTACCAAAAAAATCTGCTGCATAATCTGCACACTTTTCAAAGAAACTATCCGCGCCATAAAATTGCGCCGGTGCTAAAAAGCAACGCCTACGGGCACGGGCTAGTGCCGGTAGCTAAAATTTTAGATAACCAAAGAATCCCTTTTCTGGTGGTTGATTCGCTTTTTGAAGCCAGGATGCTGCGGGGGGAAGGCGTCAAGTCTCCGATACTTATCATTGGCTATACCCGGGCCACAGACATTGGCAAGAATAATTTGAAAAATGTTTCGTTTACAATCACTACCAGCGAACTATTGGAAGAGCTCGCCAAGAATCTTCGAACTCCCCAAAAATTACATCTCAAAATTGACACTGGCATGCACCGGCAGGGAATCGGAGTAGAAGTCGTCAGTCATCAGACATCTCCGCCAGAGGCGGACCCGCCTTTGGTGGGAGTCATCAAGCAAAATAAGAATATTATTCTAGAGGGGATTTGTTCGCATCTCGCTAGCGCGGATAGCGCTGATAAATCCTACACCCTAAAACAAATCGGAGAGTGGCGGAAAGCGGTAAAAATATTCAAGGATAGTTTTCCCAAATTAAAATTTTTCCACCTTGCCGCCACCGCCGGCAGTTTCTATTCCACTAAAATTCCTGCCAACGTAATCCGCTTGGGGCTGGGCCTCTATGGAATGGACAGCTCCCCCTTCCGAAAATCAAAGCTTAGACCCGTGTTGGAAACCAAAACAATCGTAAGCGGCATTAAAAACATCAACAGGGGAGACCACGTCGGCTACGGTCTCACCTACCAGGCCAAGAAAAAAATCAAAATTGCTGTTATCCCGGCCGGTTATTTTGAAGGCACTGACCGCCGA
>VGKB01000019.1 GCA_016867255.1 Candidatus Moraniibacteriota bacterium | reverse complement strand
TGGGACGTAATTTAGAAAAAGTTTTTTGTTTTGCGCTTGGAGAATGAGTCCACCGGCAGAAACTTTGGCAATTTTATTAAGGTCAATTTTACGAAATTCAAAGTCTACCCGGCCTTCTTCCAGATGGGAAACATTAAGCAAGCTCTCAATAAGTCCGATTAGCCGCTCGTTGCTGATAAAAACTTTTTCTACCGCTTCCTTCACGCCGCTTGTAATTTTTCCGTAGGCCCCTTCCATCATTAGCGAGGAAATGCCCTTTATTACCGAAAGGGGACTTCTAAGCTGGTGGGAGGCAGTGTTAATGAAATCCGACTTGGCCCGATCCAATCTTTTTAAATTGATATTGGCGGAGTAGATGTCTTTGGTGGCGGCTTGCACTTTTTGTTTCTTGGTAATTTCGTTCACCACGCTCTGGGTCAAAAGGTGAGAAAGAAAAGCCAGAACGACCAGCAGGATAGAGCGCAAAACCACTTCCTCGGCACTGCCGGAGTTAAGCAGACTGGCGAGATTAAAAAGCATAATGGAGCTGGCGATAAATTGGGCGGTGGCTACCCGCCAGCTCAAAAAATAGCGGCGGTTGATAATCACGGCCAGTATTGCGAAAGCAATCAAAAAAAGAAGCGTTATTTGCGTAAGCAGGAAAAGAATAATCTCCGGCTCCGGATTTATAAATCCGATCATGCTGGCGGAAAATATTAAATTTAGGAAACTTAGTCCGCTCCAAGATACCCCAAGGAAATATCCGACTGTTTTTTCCGGCAGATTTCCACTCTTCTTTCCGTATTGCCGCGCCAGACGGAAAAACGTTGAGACTCCCAGCGCTAGGGATAAAAGGGAGAGAACGCAAGCGAAAACAGCCGCCAGCCAATAAGCCAGCTCCGTAAATCCACTGAAATTCTCCAAAAGAGAGGAAAAGGATATTGAAAGAGAGAAAGACAGGGAACTCAAGAAGACTAGTCCGGTTGCGGAGAAGCCAACCCAAACGGGGAAGTAAAGAAAGCCGTCGGGGAGCGCTTTGGTGAAGCGAGATTTTAGGGTATCCAAATGGTGCAGCACTAAAAGAATGAGATAAAGAACAAGCGAGCCAAAGGCCAAAACGAATAGCAAACTATCAGGATTTTTCTTCACTTCAAACGAATAGACGAAAAAAAGCCAGACGCTGGCGATAATTCCCAGTATGCCCAAAAGTGAGTTAAGGGGGAAGCGGTAATTGCGAAAGAGGGAGAAAAAAGCAAAAAAAACGGTAACCAAGGCGGAAAATATTATGGGGGATGAGTAGTCAATTGCGAAATCCATTTTTGTATTTATGTTGATAGAACGTGATAGAACAGGGAGGTAAATTAAATTACGCGTTTATTGGCTATCTTTTTTGTAGCTTTGTTCTTTGACTCTTCGTTCTTTTCAATTGTAATTCCATCTTTTCCGCTTGTCACCCTTGCCCTGTCACCTTCCTTTAGCTCGCCGCGTAAAATCATCATTGCCAGAGGGTTAAAGATGGCGCTTTGGATGAGCCGTTTGAGCGGCCGGGCGCCAAAGATAGGATCGTAGCCGCGCTTGGCCAGCCACTTTTTGGCCCGATCGTCAATTTCAACGTTGATCTTTTTTTCCTTGAGGCGTTTTTTTACCTCTTGGATTTGCAGCTCTACTATGGCGGAAAGGTTTTCCATATTTAAGGAATGGAAAATCACAATTTCGTCAATGCGGTTCAGGAATTCCGGGCGGAAGTCACGGCTAAGCATTTCTCTTACTTTTTCCTCAATTTCTTTTTCCGATAACAGGCGCTTCTTTTTATTGCTGCTAAAGCCCAAATCTTCCGCTTTACGGCTTATAAGTTCGCTTCCTATATTGGAAGTCATAATGATGACGCAGTTGGTGAAATCAACCGTGCGGCCCTTGGCGTCAGTAAGCCGGCCGTCATCCATAATTTGAAGAAGGATGTTGAAAACTTCCGGGTGGGCTTTTTCAATTTCATCAAGGAGAATCACCGAATAAGGGCGGCGGCGCACCGCTTCGGTAAGCTGGCCGCCCTCCTCGTATCCGACATAGCCCGGCGGAGAGCCGATCATGCGCGACACCGTGTGCTTCTCCATGTATTCGCTCATATCCAAGCGGATAAAAGACTCCGGGTTGTCAAAAAGGAATTCAGCCAAGGTTTTCGCGAGCTCCGTTTTTCCCACTCCAGTAGGTCCGAGAAATAAAAAGGAGCCGATAGGACGGGATGGTTCGGCAATTCCGGCACGATTCCGGCGGATGGCGTTAGCCACTGCCAGAACGGCTTCTTCCTGGCCAACCACTTTCAGGCGAAGGGCGGCCTCCGCTTGCGCCAGTTTGTCTCTCTCGCTTTGGAGCATGCGGGAAACCGGAATACCAGTCCAGCGGGACACCACCGCGGCAACGTCTTCTTCGGTCACTTCTTCTTTGAGAATAGGATTCTCTTTCTGGATTTTTTCCAGCTTTTTTTGCAGGTCTTTTTGGGTTTTTTCAATTTCGGGAACGCGGCCATAGCGGATTTCGGCGGCGCGCTGGAAATCCGTGCCCCGCTCGGCAATATCGGCTTCGCCTTTAAGTTTTTCAATTTCTTCTTTCTGCCGACGGATGGCGGTGATAATTTCTTTTTCCGCTTGCCAGCGGGTTTCCAGACTACGGCTCTTTTCTTTATATTCGGCCAGCTGTTTTTGGATTTTTTGTAGCTGGGATTTGGTCTCGTTGGGCTTGTCTTTGGCGAGGGCCCGTTTTTCAATTTCCAGCTTGGCGATGGAGCGTTTGAGCTGGTCCAGCTCTTCCGGCATGCTGTCAATCTCCATCCGCAGTGCCGAGGCGGCTTCGTCAATCAGGTCCACCGCTTTGTCGGGCAGAAAGCGGTCGTTGATATAGCGCTTAGAAAGCTTGGCGGCGGCCACGAGCGCATCGTCGCGAATATGGACGCCGTGGTGCACTTCATATTTTTCTTTAAGACCGCGCAGGATGGCAATTGTGTCGGGAACATCTGGCTCCTTAATCCAGACCGGTTGGAGGCGCCGCTCCAGCGCTCCGTCCTTTTCAATATGGCGGCGGTATTCACGAGTGGTGGTGGCGCCGATCACCCGGATTAACCCCCGCGCCAGCGCCGGCTTCAGGAGATTGGCGGCGTCCATGGCACCTTCGCTGGCGCCGGCGCCGACCAGCATGTGGATTTCGTCAATGAAAAGAATGATTTTTCCGGCTCCGGCTTCAATTTCTTTAAGCACCGCCTTTAAGCGGTCTTCAAATTCCCCTCGGAATTTAGTGCCGGCAATAAGAGCGCCCAGATCCAAAGAACGAATCTCTTTATCCCGCAAGGTTTCCGGTACATCACCGGTAACAATTCTTTGGGCCAGGCCCTCTACCGCGGCGGTTTTGCCGGTGCCGGCTTCGCCGATAAGCACCGGATTATTTTTGGTGCGGCGAGAGAGGACTTGGACGACGCGGCGAATTTCTTCGTCGCGGCCGATTACCGGATCCAGTTTTTCTTCCCGGGCAAGCTTGGTGAGATCCTGCGTGTATTTTGCAATGGCCTGGAATTTACCTTCCGGGAAGGGGGAGTCAATTTTTTGCCCGCCCCGCAGCTTTTTAAGAAGAGTCAACATTTCTTCCCGCTTTACGCCGTTTCGCCTTAAAATATCGGCTGTTTTGCCGGCTTCCAGCAATGCCAGAAATAGGTGCTCGGTGCTCACGAATTCGTCTTTCAGATCTCGCGCTTCCCGGAAAGCCCGCTCAATGGCCTGGCCCAGTTCCGATGTCAAATAGGCAGGGCCGTTCTCAGCTCCTTCGCTGGCGGAAGCGGAAAAAGCCGCGGGGCTGAAGCCGTCGCGAATATCCTGTTCCAGTTTCCCGATGTTTATATCGGCGCGCTCCAGAAGCGCCAGAACCAGACTGTCTTCCTGCCGCAGAAGCGCCCAAAGCAGATGCGGCGCGTCAACCTGCCGGCTGCCCAGCTCCCGGGCTAACGCTTGGGCCTTTTGCAGCGCCTCCTGGCTTTTGTGGGTGAAATTATTGAAGTCCATCTCTTGAAACTTATAATTTGCAACTTATAACTTATAACACAAGAAACACTAATTAGTCAACGACTCTAATCTAACATCTAATTAATTATATTAGTTATAATATATTATCATTTTTCATTTCACGTTTTTCAAAATAAGAAAAACCTCTCAGTTTAAGAGAGGCTTTTCTGGATTTGTAAACATTAACTGAAGCTACTTTGCCAGCAACGCGTCCACTTTAGATTTTAGCTCTTCGTACTGGATGGCGCCGCTTATAAACTCGTCACCTACGAAAATGGCGGGAGTGCCGCTAATATTGTATTCTTTTGCCAGTTCCTTGTCCGTGTCAATGTCGCCTTGCAGTTTGTTGGTGTCCATGCACTGGTTGAATTTGGCGGTGTCCAATTTGAGAGAAACGGCGTAAGTCTTGAATTTAGCGGTGCCTTCGGAACCCTGCCAATCATTTTGCTTGGAATAAAGCAGGTTGTACATATCCCAAAAGCGATTTTGCTCCCCGGCGCATTCGGCGGCCATAGCGGCGTTATTAGACTGGGCGTGAAAGCTTAACGGCAAGTGCTTGAAGGAAACTTTGACTTTGTTTTTGTAATCGCCTTCTTTCAGCAGCTTGTCCAGTGATTCGTAGAATACCTTGCAGTAAGGGCACTGGAAATCGGAAAACTCAATAATACTAATCTTGGCTTCCGGGTTGCCCAGCACTTCCTGATTTTTTGATTCAAAGGGCGGAAGCTCCGTATATTTTCCGGCGACGCCCAAAACGGAAGTGTCCAAAACATATAACCCGTCTTTTTCAGAAAGAACGTTTTGGATCTTAGGGAACACTTCGGACTTTTCAATGGTTTTGGTAAAAACAAAGACCGGAATAGCTTTGGAGCCAGTTTTTTTCAGCAGTTTTTCCCCTTCTTCGGAATTTACGCCGATTTGCTTTGGCACGATGGTTGGGATGGCGGATTTAAGAGCGAGTATCGCGCTTTCCGCTTCACATTCCTTGCAGTTTTCGTCGTTGACTACCGTTACGTCAATCACCGGATCGGGGTAAGCCACCCAGGTCTTGCCGGCGTATTCAAAAATATCCTTGTCGGAAAGCCGTTTTTGCGATACTCCTTCGCCGCGTACCAAATCCGCCACATCCACAAAGATGCTGCCGGCGAGAAGCCCCAGCAGCAGGATAATAATGGACAGATAGTTTTGCTTGGTTTTGTCTTGAGAGGAAAGCGCGGCTTTGTCTTCTAACGCTTCCTCAATAATTTCTTCTCCGAGGGACTCCTCCCTTTTTTTGTCTTTCGCCATTGTAAATAATTTAGAATTAAAAATGAAGAACTAGTGAATTATTCCTGCGGCACTTCTGGCCCCTGGGCGCTGTTTTGCATTTCCTCCACTTCTTTCTCCAGTTTTTCCTGGATAGCTTTGAAGTCAAAGGTTTGTTTTTCAGCCGTGACTCGGCGGTCATCGGGGCTGTTGGTGAATTTCCCTTTCAGGGCGGACTTAAACCAGAAGCCGGCCACCGCACCGATAAGGAAGATAATTACAAGATAGAGAAGGGAAGAGTTGGAAAGTTTATTTTCCACGGAGGGAAATTAAAAATTAAAAAAGTCGTCTTTTTATACTTAACGAAGAAAAAAAATAAGTCAAAAAAAGCTTGTAACTTGAAACATAAAACTTGAAACTTCGGAAAGAGGGATTAGGGGATTTTATTTTAAATTTGTGCTATTATGACAACATGAATTATCGCGAGCTAGTTAATTTAGGATTAAGCGAGAAGGAAGCCAAAGTTTATTTGGCAGCTTTAGAGTTGGGAAAATCGCCTGTGCAGCAAATTGCCAGTAAAGCTGGTGTTAACCGTGCAACTACTTACGTCATCATCGGAAGCCTCACCAAAAAAGGCCTGATGAGCAGCTACCACGAAGGCAAAAAACAGTTCTTCTGCGCCGAAGACCCTGAAAAACTAAACATCCTCTTCCGCAACCAGGAACAGGAGCTGGAAAGGAAGCAAAACTATTTGAAGAAATTATTACCCGAGCTGGAGGCATTAAATATTTCTAAGCCAGAAAAGCCGGTAGTAAGGTATTTCGAAGGGAAAGAAGGACTGCGAGCCATGTCAGCGGAATTCTATATAAGGAGTAAAGATAAGCAAGCCAGAATGATTTATTCTAGCGACCTGCTTCGCAAGATTTTTTCCGACGAGGAAATTGTTGCAATGAGAAGAAGGAGACAAAAGTCAAAAATTAAAGTCAAGGCTATTGTTAACGACGATCAAAAATTTCTTGTTAGTGATTCACGAAGATATATATTACCGGCGAGTGAGTTTCCTATAACAAGCGATATAGCATTTTATGGTAACAAAGTTAGAATTGCAACTCAAAAGAAACCTTATGCCGGATTAATAATAGAGAACAAAGAAATAGCTAATACTCTGAAACTTTTATTTGATCTTGCTTGGGATTATGCTGATATTCTAAGAAAAAAGAAGAAGGCCCGAGGAGTAAATCTCGACGGGCCCAAGGGCGAAAATTAGTATTAGTCTTTTTTTCTCCTGTTTCTTTCTTTGCCTCCCCTATTATTTATTTGAGAGGGAGGCCATTGCGGTTTCCGACCGGAACATCTCAACCTCATTCGCCCATCTTACTTAATCCTCCTTTCTGGAGTTTTGGTGCTGGCACGCCCTACTATTCTTTACGGGGCTGCCATTCTTTCAGCTATCATCACCACTACCTTCCAGCTTCGTTCCTGCCCTAGCTAAATGAGGAAGAAACGAAGCCTTCGGGTATGTGGCGTTTTAGCCGTTCATAGCCGCACCTCGCCATGAACAAGGGTTGAGCCTGCGACGCAGGCTTTAAATAGTTTAAAAGAGCATGGTGCACTTATAATGTATATATTATTTTTTGTCAAGGGCTGATAACATAAAATTTACATAAAAAACAGCTGCTGGAAAAGGGTAGTAATTTTTTTATTTTTTTTCGTTAGTTAATATTTACAAAAAAAATTGAACGTCAATTTACACCAACATTTGACAAAGAACAAAGCCGCATTAATAAAGGGTATTCTCAGACTCGTTGAATTATTTTGTTAAAAACACTTGACAAAATTATACACCCGTGTTATTTATTGGCTCGACATACTGCAGATGATTCATCGAGCATGTCAAGCACATCTAACATTACAGAAACTCTCTCAAGGGATTTCGCAAGAAAATGGGAAAATTTTTACTGCGAAGTTTTGTTTCCCAGCCAACACTTTTTCAAGAGGAGTGTTTTCTTGCGAATCCCCCGAGAGAGTTTGCTCTCATCAACCGACGTCGCGGTGGTTCCCACGGACGTTGGCGGTGTCAAAAAACGGGAGGTGGCAGTCTATGGCCGACACTCCGACGACCAGCAGGGCAACCTGCGTCGTCTGCAGAGAGGAAAAGGATTGCGCCTTTTCCCTTCCTCTGGTGAGGAACGGGAGAGGGTGGGAATCCCAACCCATCTGCGGGCGCTGCAGGACCGCGCTGATCCAGGAGGCCAGGGTTGTCCACAAGTTCGTCCGTTTCTTCCCGATCGAAGCTTCCCAAAAGGAAGCCGAACGGCGAAACGGCTTGTGGCCCAATCTAGGCTCCGTGCTGGAGCGCTATGCCAGAGACTACCGCGAGCAGCCGAAAGTACCTGAAAAGGAAAATCGGGAGCTCAAAGTAGCCAAAAGCTAGCGATCCAACAAGGGTCAGCTTGGTGCTGCCGGTGGGTTCCCCGTCAGACCACCGCCCCAACAGCCTGCTTTAAGGGAGTTAGGGGGAAGCAAGGGGACAGCGCGGGAATAAGAGACCGAATACCGCGCTAAGGGAGGGCACATTTAAAAACTTCGCTCTCTCAAAAAGATCTTTATCCGCAAGGATTGAGGTTTTTTTGAGGGAAAGTTCCTTTCCATATATCAAAGTAAAAGAAGAGGTGGAAAATGATTGAAAATTTGAGCGGATATTCGAAGGAGAAAATTCCCAAAACCTTAAACCAGCTTAAACACCTGGTTGAGGTAATGGAGAATTTTCTCACCATGCTCCGATTTTGCGAAAAGCTGGGAATCAGAACCCCTGAGTTGACCAAGATGAGTGAGAAATTCTCCTCATTGAGGTATCTGGGTGGTCTGGCTGGCCCAAACTCAGGCCTGGTCGATCTCGAAGTCGTCTTCGAGAATGGGCAGGCTGCCATCGCAAGGTCTCTTTCCGGGCCTCAGCGCATAGAGCTTGACCGCTTGATTGCTGCTGAGTGTCTGCGGAGGAGCGGGGCAGACAAGCATGAATCTTGGAGTCCTTAATGGCTGAACCCAGAGTCAGTCATCGGGCAGGGTTGCTAGGGCCCTTTCACTTGTCACTTCAGTGGCCGCTCTTCTAGCGAGTCGGCCACACTGATTGGGGGTTTTGTGTCTTTGACCCATTCTCGTTTGCGGGCATTAGGACCGCGCGAGAAAACAGAAGACTCCTTTACCAGCTCACGGCGGAGGTCAACCGAGAGCAACCCTAAGGGGTTAACAAGGACAAGGAGGTGAAATATGGCGACAAACCGGAAAGGCAAGAAGGTGAAAGCCAGATTGCCTATGGAAATGGTGCAGAAATTGCGCCACGCCGGAGGCGCCCAATCTTCCAAGAAAGGGAAGAGAGGGTACAACCGCAAACGGGACAAACACGTCCTCAAGGGTTTTTTGGAAGTTTCCTAATCAATGCGAAAAAACTTCCTCCTTCAAAAACAGTTTTATTCACTAATCAAGCTGGTTTTGAGGGAACGCACATTACAAAAACAGGAGGTGTTGGATGAAAATCTACACGCATTTAAATGTTGATTTGGACGCCTGCGCTTCGGTGTGGGCGGCGAAAGATTTTGTGTCTGGAGCGAGAGATGCCACAGTCGAGTTACGGCCTGCAAACTGGAACGGAGCCGAGATGGAAGAGGGTGACCTTGCCCTTGACATCGAGGCCGGCGGCAAAGGCCTCAAGGGAGAAAAGGGAGTGAGCGGTATAGTTTACTCCTGCTTCGCCACGGTCGTGGCAAAGTACGCTTCGCCCGAAGACCAGGCAGCGCTCGCGGAGTTGACGATATTCGTCAACCTGCAGGACGCAACCGGCAACGCTTACAACCACTTGCTGGATTATAGGTGGATCCCAGACGGGATTATTTATAAATACCGGCAGGTGAGGAATGAGCTTAAGGAAGAGGTGGGATCCCAGGCGAACTTCGCCGCGGGAATCCTCTCCGCCACTGGCCTGAACGCTGTTTTGAGAGCATTTCAGGCCACTCATCCTCGTAACGATGCGCTCGTCGTAGAGCGGATGGGAGAAATTTTCTCCGGTCTGCTTGCCAACGGCCGGGCGCGTTACCGGGCGGAAGTGGAGGCCAACCAGGCCAAGATCCTGCCCGGCGGAAGGGTGGCCATTGTGACGGACTCCAAAGAGTTCGGCACGAACGGCGTGCTCTTTGAGCGGGGAGTCCGGGCGGTCGTCTACCAAGACGGCCCCAATATCGGGCTTATCCGCCGTGGGGATGAAACCCTGCGGATGGACCATCCGCTGATCCGCGAGATAGTCATCGCGGCGGGTGAGCTGGATGAGTGGTTCGCCCATCCGGCAGGTTTTTTGTTCTGCCGCGGCAGCCGCAAAGCACCGGCGGAGCAGCAATCGCGGGTAGATCCGCGAGCTATTGCTGCAGCCGCTGACCGAGCACTCGTTTCTAGCTAAGGCCCGGTCCGACCGCTTAGGCGGGCGAGATGGTCGGGAGCTACACTGGCTGGAAACAAATGCCGCCGTGTGTCTGAACCCATAGGCAGGCACCGGCAAGAGTTTTTATAGCTTTTCATATTTGAGCATGTCATGCGGCATGCTCTTTTTATTTTTTCGAAATGGTCCACAAGGCTTTAAACCAAACGCGGAAGGCATCAGCGATTTGTTGATTAACAATAACAGTGAATGAGGCATCTTCGTCAAAATTACCTTTTGCTAGATGGGAGAAAATCAAGGTTCGGTTGCCAAAAATGTCTAGTACTACTGAAGTAGAATATTCCTTAGACAAATAACGGCATACCATTTTCTTTTTTAAAGAGTTTAACGATTCACTTTTGGTTTTCATTACCTGGTGTTCAAATAGAATATACATTTTTAAGCCTCTCTTTTTCATTTCATCCATGAAAGGAATAGTAAATGGTTTGAGTTTGTCATCTGCCCAAGTGCCTTTTCCACCGATAACGTAAACATCTTGGCCCACCCTCAGGATGTCTCGCATATATGTTTTATATCCTTCCACACCTTTATAGATATAGACTGCTTCGCTGAAGGATTGTTTGTCATACATTTTACGCAGTTCGGGTAGGATGTTGGACAAGGCATTTTCTTTCTCTTTGATCATTTCCATCAATTTGTCCGGTTCCACAGCTTCATAACGGCTGCCTTCTTCCTCGATTAATTCAAATACCAATCCTTTTTCGGTAAGCCGGTTGATTGAGTCATAAACATTGCGGCGGTTAATCCCTGCATGGGAAGCGATCTCGCCGATACTCAGAATACCTTCTTTGATGAGAGTTTCAAAGATTCGTGCTTCGTTGCGCGCTAAACCTAAGTCTTGGAGAGTCTCTGTGTACATAGCTTTTAGTTAATATTATTTGTGGTGATAATAACCACCATAACGCCATCTTTGCCACTCATCATATCTATGATATACTAGCGCGTCAAGATGAAAATCTGTCTTGACACAAGTACATTGACCAAACAACAACAGGAGAAAAAGAATGAAACTGATCATGGTTGAGCAGAGAGAACATACGGCTTTTTACAAGGTGGATGTTGCAGGTGAAGATAATGTTCTAAGTGAGCATCTCTTCTTGGTGATTGAAAACGATCCTCAGTACATCAGCTGGAATTTGCTCCGGCTGAAAGATGATGAATGGCCTAGGGTTATTGCCAAGGCCCTAAATGTCCTGAAGGATACTGGGAATGTTCGGTGGAATGGCGAAATCGAGGTGGAATAGGAGGAAAATATGAACAAAGATTATTTTCTGAAAATGTACAAGGAGATAACTGATAATCCGGAGTCTATTGGATCCGAGGGGGGCGCAAACAGAAATATTCTATTAGTCGCTTTTCCCGAATTTCCCGAAGGATTCAGGGCAATTTTAAGAGCTCTCGACAAGAAAAGATCGTCGGTGCTTTACTTGATAATCTTTCAGCTTTCCAAGAAGATTCATCTTGAAGGGATTGGTAGGGAATTCGGTTGGACCGAAAGGCGAATTACGGAACTTTCAAATTCGCTCAATGATCCTGATTTTTGGCAAGAACTCGAGCTAATCCATGCTCGATCTAGGGTGCGAAAATCTTCCTAAAATTCGGTGCAGAGCATGTCGTAGATCGACATGCTCTTTTCTTATATAGAAAAACCACCGGCGTGAGCCGGTGTGTCCGTTCTGAAGCGTAGCTCTCGGATGCTATAATAAAATCACCGTCCCGGGAAGGAGGTGATTTTATGGCAAAAACATACCAACTGAGACACTGTACGTACTGTTGTCAATATCATATTGTTTTCACCACAAGATACCGCAACAAAGTACTCTCAGATAACTATATTAAACAAGAATTCAAAAGAATTTTCAAGTCGATCGTGCATTGGAAAGGATTTTGTATCCTCCAATGGCACATTGGAGATGAGCATATCCATCTCTACGTAAACATTCCTCCCAAATATTCAATCTCCTACGTAATCTGTATTCTCAAGGCCAAATCGTCGACCTGGATTAAGCGAAAAACCAGGAAATTCCCCAAAGGAAGCGTATGGTCAAGAGGATGTTTTGTTTCAACAATCGGGATCAATGAATTTGCAGTACGAAGATACATTGAGAAACAAAGGTACCGGCAGATAGATATCAGCCAAGCGAATATGTTCTAGGGCAGGCGAACGAGTCTGCAGGATAGAAACCCCCAGCGCTAGAGCTGGGGGTAGTTCATTGATAACTTTTAGGGGGTATTAAGCCAAACACGGAAAGAATCAGAAATTTCAGATTAAGGCAAAAACTTTATCTCGCGAAATGATTGCTTGACCTTAATAATTATCGGTTAGAAAATGGAAGGAAGACAATAATTATTTAACCCAAAACTTATGGTAAAAAGTTATGAAAAAATTAAGGAAATATTAAAGAGTTTCAAAAAAAAAAGTCCCGAAGAACTGAAAATTGAAACTATGCGCGCCGAAGCAACATATGAAGATATTCAGGAATTGTCAAAGGACTCATTATCTCACCCTAATTTTCGAAAGCTAACATTTAACTATGAAACCCCTGACATTCCCGACGATAGCGAAAGGGCGTATGAGCTTTGGGAGTCATATGGACGGGATTTATATTACGATATAAGCAGTTTCAAGATGCGGCTGGGAAACATATCACCTAGAAATGAGAGTCAGAACGTGATAAATGAGAGAATAAAAATTATTATGGATAAGATAACGAAAAAAAGAAAAAAATTAACCGAAGTTTTAAGAAGGTTAAAACATCCTACTTTGGCGCATAACGATAAGATTTGGCCCGGAGAGTATGGGCAGTATGTCGGGTTTGATGGGAAGACAAAAGAGCATTATGCTCCAGGTTACAGCCCAGAAGAACTTTTTGAGAAATTTTTAAATATGACAAAAGAGGATAGGGGAAAGTATATTAAATATTGGCAAGGGGAGAAAAGACTAGAAAAAAGCGGTTTTTAATAAGCGACCCTAAGCTGATCAAATTTATGGAAAAATTTCCCAGGTTTAAAGAAACAAAACCAGAAAAATGGCCAATAGATCCAGACGAGTATAGGATTTATATCAATTCTGTCAATAAATACCTAGCTTTCTTTGATAATTATTTTAGACAAGGGAAGAAATTACCTGAAGGCGTCGACCAGGAATATTTTAAAGAAAAAATCAAAGAGTTAAAGCGCATTTCAAAACTATCAAGGTCAGAATTGGGGAATCTAGAACTTCCTCACGCCTTACCGTTAATTGCGGAGATCGAAGCGGCGTACAAAATGTGTGTTGGAAACTAAAGTTTGAGAACACGCCGAAGGCCATTTTTATTATTGCCAATTCGTGCTTTTATTCTATACATAACTCTCCCTTCTGCCAAAGAGAGTCGCAAAAGTGGGTGAAAGTCTTATTTCGAGATGTGATAATGTTTTAGAGCATGTCGCAGATCGACATGCTCTTTACGTTTTTAATTAAATTAATTAAAATATATCAAACTTATTAATAACTTTAAAAAAAATGACCATCGATCAAAAAATTGGACAAAAGCAACTTGCAGATGATTTAAATAAATCAGAGGAGAAAAACCTAAACGAATTGGGAGCTGTTGAAGAGTATATTCAAAACAACAAAAAAATTTATTTACCCTACGAAAAAATCAAATCCGAAGAACTAAATAATTTCGTTGCCAATTACAAAGGAAATTACTTTTATTATCCCTGGATGTCTTTGTTGGAATATGATGAAGAAGGAAGAGCAATTAAAGACACAGTGTTTTACATAGATAAAGACAGCAACCTTGTCCAAGTCATATTTGATTTTAAGGTATTAGGCTTGAACAGCAAAGATGAGCTTGAGAAGAAGTTAAGCGGGCTGGGGTTTAATATTCTGAAAGACGCGAGCGAAAAAGAAAAGGCGGCAATAAGAAGCATAATCAACGAAGGGTCAATATATCAAAACACAGAAGCGAACAAAGAAAAAGATAAGCAACGAGTCAGTGAGGAAGAACAGGATAAATTCATCGATAAAAACATTGCCGGTTTCCAATTTTAGAATTATTCATTGGAGCATGTTGTCAATCTACGGCATGCTCTTTTTGTTTATAGACAATATCGTTGATTTGGGTTTTAATATCCTTGTAAATAATTGAAAAAAGCTATGGAAAACTGCGGAAAACATATAATTTTGGAAATTGAGAAATTGCCGGAAGGATATTATTTGGCAACTAGCAATGATGTGCAGGGATTGGTGGCTCAAGCGAAAACTTTTGAGAAAGTCGTAAAAATCGCCAAAGACGTTGCGGGTAAAATTTTGTCAGCGCAAAAAAGCAAAAAAACTCAATTTCAAGAGTCGGAGCGTATTTTTTATCCCACTGTAATCAGAATCTAAATGGGTAGGCTTTCGGGTTTCAAATATAAAGAAATTACAAAAAAACTCAAACAATTTGGGTTTGTTTTTTTACGTGGAGCTAAAGGCAGTCATGAAATCTGGTATAATCAGAACAACAACCTCTTTACCACTGTTCCCAGGCACAGAGGAGATATGCCGGAGGGCACCCTAAAAGCCATATTGAAACAAGCAAAAATTGAAGTGGATAAATTTTTGGAAAAATAGCTTAAAAACATTTAATATTGCCCAACTTTTTGGCTTTCTCATAGTAACCGCGGTCGCGGGTGAGGAAGGTGCCATCGGTAATCATAGCCAGATAATGGTAGGAAGTATCATAAACCGTGGTACCCAGCTTGCGGCTGAGGTTGGCCACCGAGCCAAGGAAATTTCTTTCCGGATCCCCGCAAATTATGGGCAGCTTCACGAAATATTTCCAAATTTCCAATATCTCAAGCTTGCTTTTGTTGGAATAACGCAAGCCGTTGGCCACTTCGTGGCGAAAAAAGACTGTTGAATACAGCTCAACTTTCTGGTTTTCGGCTTTTTCCGCCAAATCCAAAAAAATTGCCATTGCATCTTTGTCTTCGCTTAAAACCATACTTAAAACAGCGGAAGCGTCTAAGACGTATTTTTTCATTTTCTTCCTTTATGAATGGCCGCGATTATTTCCGGAACAGTCATCTTGCTTTTGTATTTTTTGCCGAGCTGAATGAACTCCTTTAGGGGATGAAGATTCTTTTTCTTGGCGATAACTTCGGGGATTCTTTCCACGATAGCGTCGGAAATAAACTGGCTTACCTGTCTTTTGGGAATTTGCTTCTCCAGAAATATCTGAACCAGGGGAGGGACGCTGATGGTTATTCTGGCGAAACCGTTCTTGCGCGCTTTAACACGAGGAAGAGTCTTTGTTTTATTCATAATTTCATAATTAAAGTATGAATTACTCTTGAATTGTAGAACAGAGAAAAA
>VGKB01000018.1 GCA_016867255.1 Candidatus Moraniibacteriota bacterium | reverse complement strand
CGGGGCTTTGCCCCTCGCTTCGGCGGGCAGTTTTGCAAGCAAGGCAAAGGGTTTTTTGAAATCAATTTCCAGCCGTCCCGCCGCAAGGCGGCGGTTCACAAATGAAATTTGTATTGCCCGAAGGGCAATGAGCCGATTTTTTTCTTTCGCCTTCGGCGAAAGGCAAAGCGAGATTTTATTAAATTGTCGGTGTCGTGTTTCCTTTTTCAATTACAATTAAGAGATAAAAATTTATGATTAAATATTTCATCTATTGCCGAAAATCAAGCGAGGACGAGGAAAGACAAGTTTTGTCTATTGAGGCCCAGCTCGCCGAATTGAGAGAGTTTGCCAAGCAAAACGGGCTTTTTATCGTCCGAGAATACACCGAGAGTAAAACCGCCAAAGAACCGGGCCGAGAAATATTTAATCAAATGCTTTCGGAAATTGAAAAAGGAAACGCCGAGGGAATTTTAGCGTGGAACCCCGACAGATTGGCGCGAAACAGCGTTGACGGCGGGCGTGTGATTTATCTTGTTGATACCGAAAAAATCAGATCGCTAAAATTCCCAACATTCTGGTTTGAAGCGACACCGCAGGGAAAATTTATGTTGAGTGTCGCTTTCGGACAAGCAAAATATTACACCGACAATTTAAGAGAAAATATTTTGCGCGGTATTCGGCAGAAAATCCGCCGTGGCGAACTTTCGGCAAAAGCCCCGCTCGGATATTTTAACGAGCCGAGATTAAGGACGATTGAACCCGACAAGAAAACTTTTAACAAAGTGAAAGAAATTTTGCGGGCTTTTGCCACCGGAAATTACACCTTGACCCAAATTCAAGACAAAATGTTTTCTCTTGGCTTGGTTGGCTCAAGAAGCGGAAAGAAAATGCCCTTGTCGTCCGTTGAGCATATTTTGAAAAATCCTTTTTACTACGGGCATTTTCTTTACCGCGGCGAACTTCATCAAGGAAGTCATAAGCCAATGATTGCAAAGAAACTTTTTGACCAAATCCAGCAGGCGTTGAAAGACAACGGCAAGCCCCGCAAAAAGCGGAAAGAGAAAAAGGAATTTATGTTTTTGAATTTTGCGAGGTGCGGCGAGTGCGGTTATTGCGTAACAGCGGACAGAAAAATCAAAAAGAGCGGCAAAGAATATGTTTATTATTTCTGCACCAAAAAAAGCAAAATTCAAAAATGTTCTCAACACCGCTTTTTGCGGGAGGAAGTTTTAGTCGAGCAAGTAAAAGA
This sequence comes from Candidatus Moraniibacteriota bacterium, assembly GCA_016867255.1. GTDB lineage: Bacteria > Patescibacteriota > Minisyncoccia > CAIUEV01 > CAIUEV01 > VGKB01. The sequence continues at coordinate 13,888 of VGKB01000018.1, read as the reverse complement.
GCAATGTCAAAAAGTTTCTTTGCCCGATGTTTGGCGGGAAAGATATTTTGATAAATTGAAAATATGGGAAAATGAGAACCGCCAAACATCAGACCTTTTCGCTCAAAATCTCAAAAAAGAAATTTCCGCCATTAAAGCGAAATTGGAAAGATTGACCGATGCTTACCTTGCCGAAGCGTTGGAACTGGCGGAATTTCAGCAAACAAAAAACGCCCTAATGGCGGAAAAGAAAACAAAAGAGGAAAAATTATCGGATTTTGAGCGAAAAGGAAATCATTGGCTCGAACTCACCCGAAACTGGATTATTGAGACCAACCAAGCCAAAAATCTCGCTTTGCAAGATAATTTTTCGGAAATGAAAAATTATCTCAAAAAAATCGGCTCGAACCGCCGCCTTGCGGCGGGACGGCTGGAAATTAATTTCAAGAAGCCCTTTAATTTTCTCGCAAAACTGCCCGCCGAAGCGAGGGGCAAAGCCCCGAGCAAGGCGACTAATTCAATATGGTGGACCTGACCGGATTCGAACCGGTGGCCTCCTGCTTGCAAAGCAGGCGCTCTAGCCAACTGAGCTACAGGCCCAATGATATTATACTTTGCCAAAAAAACAAAATCGGCAACAAAAAAAGCCATTAAATGATGGCAAAGAGGTTAAAACGAGATTAACAAATACCACCCCCGGCAATTTTGGCGAAGGTGGGCCCGGAAGGATTTGAACCTTCGACTCACCGGTTATGAGCCGGTTACTCTGACCACTGAGTTACGGGCCCGCTTTAGAATTATCCTAATTTTAATTTATCTTTGTAGCAATCCTGTTGCTTACTTTATTTTTTTATTGGAGAATGCAAAAATATGCGGTATTGGGCCTGTAGCTCAGTTGGTACCCGCCCGAACGACTGGCGTCGTCCAGTCGGGCGGGGAGCATCTCCATGGCATGGAAGACCTATATACTAAACTTATGTTTACGGTTTATGTTTTAAAAGATGATAAAGGAAAATTATATAAGGGAGTGACGAATAATTTAAAACGTAGATTGTATGAACACAGGATTGGACATACAAGGACAACTAGCCGGATGGGATATGTGCAGCTAGTTTATAAAGAAAAGTTTTTAGATTTCAAGGAAGCAAGAAAGAGAGAAGTATATTTAAAAACAGCAGCAGGAAGAAGATTTCTCAAAAAAACATTGGGCCTGTAGCTCAGTTGGTAGAGCATCTCCATGGCATGGAGGGGGTCAGGGGTTCAAGTCCCCTCAGGTCCACAGCTTATTGCACTAGACCGAATACATCAAGGAGGGGTGTGTCATAGGGGAGTTTCTTTTTGTGTCAGAATTTTTCGCTTGAAAATATCCTTATTGTGCTTTAAGCTAAAAGTGGGCTAAATAATTGCAATGAGTATAGAACAAATCAAACAAGCCACCGTTCCAATTCTAAACCGTTACGGCGTAGTCCGGGCGGGAGTTTTTGGTTCGTACGCTAGGAACGAGGCAGATAGGAACAGCGACGTTGACATTCTGGTTGATATCCAGAGGGATATCGGTCTTTTTGAATTTGTGAGATTAAAGCTGGAACTGGAAAAAGCGCTGGGACACAAGGTTGATTTAGTAGAATACGACACCATTAAACCTTTGATCAGGCAGAGAATTTTAAAAGAAGAAAAAACAATCTTATGAAGGGAGATAAAAATACCAAAGTTTATCTAAACGATATTTACGACTGTATTTTAAAGATTGAAGAATACCTTGAAGATTTCAGTGAGGAACACTTTTACGAGGATTACGAAAAGCAGGACTCGGTACTGCGCCGGTTGGAAATTATCGGCGAAGCAGTGAAGCAATTGTCGGACGAAGTCAAAGAAAAATACCCCAAAATTCCCTGGAAGGATATCGCAGGAACCAGGGATGTTCTTATTCATGAGTATTCCGGAGTAAACATGATAAGAATTTGGAAAACCGTGAAAAAGGATATTCCCGAACTCAAAAAGAACATTGAGGAAATGCTGAAGAAGAGTTGATTAGCTCGCTCCAACTCTTGAGTTCTTCAATAATCCGGTTTAAAATCAGTCCGCCACGGTCCACCATATTGAATCAGCCCCACCACCGCTCGCTCCGCTCGCCGGAGCCCGGCGCTTGATGCTGCGGCCATTTTTAGAAATTAAATATCCGCCCAGTATACCAAACCAATTATTAAATCTAGATAAAATATTTACAAAATATAGCTCAGGAAATATTTGCAAGCTAATACTTTTCCTCTAAAATAAATTCAAATAAATTTTAGCTCCTAAAACAAAAAAATGAAAACAAAAAAAACAAAATTGGGTCTAGCGCTCATAAGCGCCTCGGCGCTTTTTGTTGCTCAGGTGGTTGTAACTACTACCGCTTCGGCCTGGACGGCTAATCTTTCCGCCACCAGAGTAATCGGCCAGACCAATTTAACTTCCGGTAGCGCCAATCAGGGCGGGGCGGCCGCGGCCAACACGCTCAACAATCCAATTGGCGCTTTTGAGATTGGAGGAAAGCTAATAATAGCCGATTCCCATAACCATCGCGTCTTAATTTATAATTCAGTTCCCGCCTCCGATAACGCTTCCGCCGATGTGATAGTAGGCCAGCAAAATATGACCAGTACTTCCGCTAACCAGGGAGGAGCGGCTGGCGCTAACACCTTGCATTATCCGGTGGGGGTATATTCTGACGGAACTAGACTTTTCGTTTCCGACTGGGGAAATCATCGCGTTCTTATTTACAATACAATTCCCACTAGCAACAACGCTTCCGCCGATGTGGTAGTAGGCCAGCAAAATATGACCAGTACTTCCGCTAACCAGGGAGGAGCAGTTTCGGCAAATACCCTAGACGAGCCAATGGGAGTCTGGGCCAGCGGGGGAAAGCTATATATTGCCGACTTGGATAACAACCGCGTATTAATCTTCAATTCCATCCCGACTGCCAATAACGCCAGCGCCAATGTGGTAATCGGCCAACAGGATATGACTTCCAGCAATCCCGACCAGGGAGGAACGGCCAATGTCAACACCCTGGAAACCCCGATTTGGGTGCAGGAACGCGATAGCAAAGTCTTTGTTTCTGATTACGCCAACCACCGCGTATTAATCTTCAATTCCATCCCGACTGCCAATAACGCCAGCGCCAATGTGGTAATCGGCCAAGCCAACATGACCGGGGAAGCCGCCAATCAAGGCGGATCGGCAGCAGCCAACACGCTTAACGGTCCCCACGCCGTTTATTGCGACGGGACAAGACTCTTCATTTCCGATTACGAAAACCATAGGATACTGCTTTTTAACTCTGTTCCGACCAGTAATAATTCAAGCGCTGACAAAGTGATCGGCCAAGCCAGTTTCACGGGTACAAGCGCCAATCAAGGCGGATCGGCAGCGGCAAATACGTTTAACAAGCCGTATGGGATGATCCTTTATGATAAATATCTTATAGCTGCCGACAGGGAAAACAACCGAACTCTTTTGTTTGAAGTTGGCCCTGCCGACGGCTTGACCGTAAGCCCGACAGCCCTAAGCTACAGCAATAAAAAGTTCAAGAAAACTACCATTACCATCACGGCCTATAATGTCAACCTCTCCAAAAAAAAGAAAAACTGGGTCAAGGTCCGGTTTAACAACAAAAAGACCACCATCAAAAGCGTCCAGAATTCGGGTGATAATCTAGTTGTCAAAGTCCGGCTTAAATACGGTAAATGGAGCAAGAAGAGTTATAACCTATCCTCCTTCAAATACAAGACCAGCAGCAAAGGCGCTTGGACCACCAAGAGCAAGACTGACGCGATTACGGTGCAGTAAAATAGAAATCTCTACAGCCAGCAAGACAATATTAATAACAAAATCAACAGGCCGATTGATATTTTTGTCTTTCTCCATTTGACCGGATCTAACCGTCTCCTTATTTTTCCGGCTTCGTTTATTTTTTCCCGGTCTCTAATCTCCATTAGCTTGATTAGGTTCATTTTTTTATTTAAGCTAAAAGAATAAATCTTTCAGCTTATTAATGAAAAAAGTTTCCTGTCAAACTTCCATGAAAATAGGTGGGGATTTTTTCCTCCCAAAGACTGAGCGAGTTGCCCAAGAGCTGTTGGGAAAAATTTTGGTAAGAAAACTCGGCGAAAAAACTCTCTCGGGGATTATCACGGAAACTGAAGCGTATATTGGGCCCCATGATCTGGCGTGCCACGCCGCCAAAGGCCGCACGCCCAGGACAGACGTAATGTTCCGCTCAGCCGGCACTTGGTATGTCTACTTGGTTTACGGTATGTATCATTGCCTCAATATCGTCACTGAGGCCAAAGATTACCCTGCCGCCGTTCTCATCCGCGCCATTAAACCAATTAAGGGAATAAAATCAATGATAAAAAACCGAAAGTTAAATTTATTAAAAAACAATCTTTCCCAGTTACTAGTTACTAGTGACCAGTTACCAATTACAAACGGCCCGGGCAAACTATGCCAAGCCCTTAGAATAGATAAGCGATTAAACGGCACTTCGGCAGTCGCCAAAGGTGCCCGGCTCTACATAGAGGATCGCGGAATAAAAATTACCCCAAACCAAATAGCTAGATCCAAGAGAATTGGCGTGGATTACGCTAAAAATTGGAAAGACAAACTATTAAGGTTTTCTCTGATTACCGATTTTCTGCCCGAGTAGATCGGTCAGGCGGATTGACCACCGCTTTTTTTATCATCTTCGCCGCTACCTGCGGATTCGCTTTGCCGCGGGTCTCTTTCATTACCTGGCCAATCAAAAACTGTAAAGTCTTGTCTTTCCCCGCTCTGAGCTCAGCTATCGGCCCGGGATTGTTTTTTATCACCAACTTAATAACTTTTTCCAGAGCATTACTATCAGAAACCTGTACCAAATCCAATTCTTCAGCTATTTGAGAAGGGTCACCTCCTCTTTGGAGCATTTTTTGCAAAATCAGTTGAGCCGCCGAGGAATTAATTTTATTTTCCCGGAGCATCACGATAAGTTCCGCCAAGTTCTCCGGTGTACACTTGTCCCTTGCAATCTTGTTCTTGCCATTAATCCAGCACTTTTTAATTTCCGTAACGATATAGTTAGCCAACAGCTTAAAAACATCTTTTGGGAGAATCTTTTTCTCATTCGTATCTTCCCACCAAACCTGCAGCTCACCCGCCGAAGCTTCAAAATATTCCCCTAGATCTTTGTTAGCGACCAGTATTTCCACAGTTTCCAGATTGAGTCCGTACTCCCGGCGCAGGCGCCGCCGGTATTCCGCCGGCAGTTCATTTAAAGACCTTTTTAAGGCGGCTACCGTTTCCCGTTTAATAAAGATTGGCGGAATATCCGGTTCGGGGAAATAGCGATAATCGCTAGCTTCTTCCTTGCTTCGCTGGCTCACGGTAGTCTGTTTTCCCTCACTCCAACCGCGAGTTTCCGCCACTACCCTCTCTCCCCGCTCCAAGACCCGCCGCTGCCTTTTTATCTCACACTCAATACTTCTTTCCACTGCCTTAAAAGAATTAAGGTTTTTGACTTCCACTTTAGTTCCGGATAGTCTCTCTTTTTTCTTAGCGCTATTTTTTATTAGGGAAATATTGGCTTCACAGCGCATTTGCCCTTTTTCCATATCCGCATCGGAAACATTGAGATAACGCAAAATTAACTGTAACTCTTGGCAAAAACTTCTTGCTTCCGCGGCGCTTGTCATATCCGGCTCAGTAACTAATTCAATCAGCGGCACGCCGGCCCGGTTGAGGTCCACTAGTGTGTATTCCGTTCCTTTGGGATGGAAGTTTTTCCCCGCGTCCTCCTCTAAGTGAATTCGGTTGACGCGAATTTTCTTTCCGCCGAGTAAAAGAAAACCCTTTTGGCAAAAAGGGCTATCATACTGGCTTATCTGGTACCCCTTAGGGAGATCGGGATAAAAATAGCTCTTGCGGTCAAAACAACTGTACTCGGCAATCTGGCAATTGAGCGCCAAACCAAAGCGGATGGTTTCTTCAATGGCATTACGGTTAGCCACCGGCAGAGCTCCCGGCTGGCCGGTACAAACCGGGCAAATATGAATATTGGGTCTTTTACAGAAGGGATCATTGGTGCAGCAGCAAAACATCTTGCTTCTGGTCTTGGGCTGGACATGCACTTCCATGCCGATAACCGGCTGGTATCTAATTTTTTTTGTCATAGTTTCTGTCTGTTACGCCTAAAATCTATAATAAATATATAAATAACTCAAAAACAGGCGCAAGTCGCAAGCATAAGATGTAAGAAAAATAACACTTACGCTCATCTTTTACAACTTATACCTTATGACTTGGAGCTATCGTAAATCTGTTGTTTAATACACAAGTGCCCACCGGAAATTTTAACCGTAACAAGTAAAAGCATGGTGCTAGGGGTTGATAAATTATTAAAACTAGTAAAAGAAAAGAAACTGGTGGAAGGGCTTTGTAAAAGAGAACTCGCCAATCCCGAAGGAGCGGGTTTTGACTTGCGTTTGGGAGAGCTTTACGAGCTTGAGGGAGAGGGTTTTCTCGGCATAGAAAGCCGCGACACGCCCAATCTTAAGAAAATCGCAGAATATGAATCAGACAATCCCGAAAAGTCTGCCACTATTTCTCCGGGAAAATATTATTTAGTAACCACAATAGAATCCGTAAACTTACCGAAAAACTTAATCGCGTTTATTGTTTCCCGCACGACTCTGTTTCGCTCCGGCATTGCTCTCTTCAATGGAGCAGTTTCTCCCGGCTACCGAGGCAAGCTGACCTTTGCGATTTGTAATCTGGGCCAGCAAAAAATTAAAATCGCTCTGGGGGCTCGGGTAGTCCACATTACTTTCCATGAAGTTGCCGGAAACTCTAATCTTTATCGGGGACAATGGCAGGGGGGGAGAGTAACGACGGAAGGAGAGGAGAGGCAAGTATAACTAGATGAAATTTGAAAATTAAAAATTATAAGTTCCAAATAGCAACTAAATGCCAAACCTAAATTCAAAATTGGAGCTTAGTGTTTTCAATTTTCAATTTATCAACCATTTTTATGGAAAAGAACAACAGTAAATTCATAATTCGTCCTTCCCGTAAAATTGCCGGTGCCATTGAGGTTAAAGGCGCCAAAAACCACGCCCTAAAAGTGTTGGCCGCCGCAGTGCTTTCTGACAAAGAAGTTATCGTTACCAATGTTCCTAAAATTGAAGACATTAAAAGAAAAATTGAGCTTCTTGAACTAATCGGCGTAAAAGTAAAACAAGCAAGAGACACTCTTGTTTTAAACGCTAAAAACATTAATACCACTGCGCTTGATCCGGAAAAATCAAGCACTATTCGGACAACTACGGTCTTGGCAGGAGCTTTACTCGGACGCTTCGGCAAAGTAAGTTTCTATCATCCCGGCGGCTGCATATTGGGTAAAAGGCCAATTGATATCTTCCTGGAGGGCTTCCAAAAATTGGGGGCCGTCCTATCTTACCAAAACGAGACAATCACGGTTACGGCTAAGGGAAAACGTTTAGCCGGCGGAGAATTTTTCTTTCCCTGGATCAGTGTCACGGCGACGGAAGCTCTGATTTTAGCGGCTGTCCTGGCAAAAGGCAAGACTGTCTTAAAAAATTGCGCTCAAGAGCCCGAAATTATCGCGCTAGCTAAATTCCTTAATGCCTGCGGCGCCAAAATCGAAGGAGCGGGAACATCCACTGTCACCATCCGGGGAGTAAAGAAGATAAAGGGCGGGAAATGCACCATTATGCCCGATCGGATTGAAACAGCCACTTTTATAATTTTAGGAGCGCTGCACCGCGCCAGACTGCGGATAACAAAATGCAACCCCCTTCACATTGAGGCCTTATTGACTATCTTGAAAAAAGCCGGAGCGAAATTCAGGATTAGCCGTAACTCTATTGAATGCCTGCCCTATAAAAAATTACTCTCCGCCAAAGTCATTACTCACGAATATCCCGGTTTTGCCACCGACATTCAGCCGCCTTACACGGTACTCGCCACTCAAGCGGAAGGCCAAAGTTTAATCCATGACCCAATCTTTGAAGGACGGCTGTTTTTTACCGACAGTTTGGTCCAGATGGGCGCTAACATCATCATGTGTGATCCACACCGGATCGTGATCCAGGGACCGACAAAACTTTCCGGCAAAAAATTAGCCAGCCCTGATATCCGTGCCGGCATCGCGCTGGTTCTGGCCGGTTCCATTGCTCAAGGAGAAACAACTATTGACAATATCTACCAAATCGATCGGGGTTATGAGAAAATAGACGAAAGATTAAGGAAAGTGGGAGTGGATATTAAGAGAACAAGCTAATTTTTATTTCTTAATTTCTAATGCGGAGAAAGATTCATTCTGATGGTTGCAAAACTCCCTATTTTAATTTTTTTGTGGGACGTCGCTTCGCCGCAGACGGCGAGCTAGATACAAAAAAATTAAAATAGGTAGTTTTGCAACCATCTAATTTTCTTGAAGCTTCTTCTTACACTAAAAAATTATTAAGTAAAAATTGAATAAAAATTAATATTAAATTCTATGTTCCCTAAAACAAAAAAAATTTTACCCCTACTAGCCATAACGGGCTTAGTATTATTGCCGCATTCCGCGCGGGCAATTGAAAACCTGCTTAATTGCAGCTCCATCCGGGAATGTATTCTGAACGCGATAGACAACTTGCTCTACATTGTAGTGGGAGTTACGGTATTAGTGATAATAATCGCCGGACTCATGTACATCTTTTCCGGAGCAAACCAACAATTGGCGGAAAGGGCGAAAAACGCTTTCGTGGGGGCCTGTTTGGGATTTGTGATTGTAATCGGCGCCCAGATTCTAATCAATCAGGTGGGCTGCGCGCTGGGCTGGAAAGACGCCACCGATTGCGAGGGAGCGCACGGAATCGTCGCCCGCACCATTACTTTCCTGTTTAGTATTCTGGGCGCGATTGGAATCGGAGGGATCTTGATCGGCGCGATTTATTATTTCGCTTCAGCCGGCGACGAGGAAATGGCGAAAAAGGGAAGAAAAATTTTTATTTCCTCCATTATTGGCACCGCTATCGCTCTACTGGCAGTGGTAATCGTAAGACAAGTGGAAAAATTTTTCTAACATTTTTTCCACTTGATCCGCGTTTTTATCTTTGATTTTTAATTCCCCTTATGTTGGACATTCTTTCCCTTCTCCTAATTTTTTTTGCCCTTTTGGCTTTACTTATTCTTACCCATGAATTGGGACATTTTTTGGTGGCGCGGCGGCTGGGAATAGGAGTAGAGGAATTTGGCTTTGGACTGCCGCCCCGGCTCATTGGCCTGGTAAAAATCAAAGATCTTGCCAAGAAAACCAAGCATTGGAAAATTCTCCGTAAACACTCTCACCTTTACACTAAAAACTATAAAATCTTATCCCCTATTTATTCCCTCAACGCCATCCCTTTTGGCGGATTTGTCAAGATACTGGGAGAAGACGGGGAAGCAAGACTCAATCCCAAATCCTTCGCCGCTCAAAAAGTCTGGAAAAGATTTACCGTGCTGATCGCCGGTATTTTAATGAATTTTATTCTCGGATCCTGCCTTTTTACTATAGGATTTCTTTACGGCTTCCCGGAAATTGCCAACGACGAGAGCCCAGTTAAGGATCCGAAAATTCAAATTACCTATGTTGTGCCCGGCTCTCCCACTCAAGAAGCAGGAATAAAAGTGGGCGACACGGTGAAAGCAGTCAGTTTGCCTAATCAAACAAAAATTGAGATTGATAAAGTCATCACTCTACAAACGCTAGCCCAAGAATGGGCGGGAGAAAAAATTGTTCTGGAAATACTGCGAGGAGATGATCTTTACAGAATGGCCGTGGAGCCAAGAATAAACCCGCCTTCCGGCCAGGGAGCGCTAGGCATTGAGCTGGTTCGCATTGGAGTCACTCGGTATCCTTTTTTGGAAGCATTAAAGCTTGGTCCCATTCGCTCAATTCAATTGGCTTACCTTATGGCTGATTACCTGCGGGATATCGTCGGAAGGATTATCCAAGCCGAGAAGGTTAAGTTGGAAGTTTCCGGCCCGGTGGGTATCGTAGTGATGACCAACCAAATGCGGGAAATGGGTTTGCCCTACCTCATCCAGTTTGCCGCCATTATCTCCATTAACTTGGCTTTTATCAATTTCCTGCCCTTTCCAGCGCTGGATGGCGGCCGGATACTTTTTCTTCTCGTAGAAAAAATTAAGGGGCGGCCGGTCAGCCCCAAGTTGGAAAAAATAATCCACGCCGCCGGCCTTTATTTCCTGCTTCTTCTTATGCTTATAATAACTTTCAAAGACGTCTCCCGCTTCGGCGACAAGTTCGCCATGCTGTGGGAAAAAATTATAAAATAAAGAGTAGAAACCTACCGTTCACTTAACCATTCTATGGACAATAACCCCAAACGCGATGCTGATGTTGAGGGATTCTTCCTGACCCCGCATGGGAATTCCCATTACCGTGCTTTTTGATCAAAGGTTATTCCATTAAGGTGGTCGGTTTCGTGCTGGAAAGCCCTCGCTAAAATTCCTTCGGCTTTCTCGGTTTTATTCCTGCCCAATAAGTCTTGATAAACTAGTATAACCTTTTTTGCCCTTTTAATTTTGAAAAAAATCTCCGGGAAAGACAAGCAGCCCTCCTCCATAATCTCCTGCTCGGAAGATAAATCTTTAATTACCGGATTGCAATAAAACTTGACTTCTCTCCCAAAGCGGATGGCAAAAATCGCGCGGGAAATTCCGATCTGTGGCGCCGCTAATCCCAAGCCCGCGTCGGCGAGATTCAGTAGAATCTCTTCCATATCCCGCGCGACTTTTTTTAATTCAGCGTCAAAAACTCCGATTTTAGCCGAGGGTTTATTTAGGATATCCGAGTTAGGATCACGAAAAGTAATGATTGTGCTAACCATAGCATAAACATTAAATGGCAAAAATGAAAAAGCAAAAATACATTTCAAAAATCAAATATTTATAATTTTGTCTTGTATTTTTGCTGTTTGTTTTCTACCTTTTGTTTCGCCCCGTCAGGGCAAAAAAGTCTTAAACCAGTCTTTCATTTTATGCACCGATTTCATAAAATCGGGTATTTTTTTGGTAATTTCACTGATTACCCTTCCACGGTGAATTGAACCTCTTTCAATCTGCTCCCAAAGTACCAGGCCGGTTACCACCGCGTAAGCGGGATCGTCCAGCGTCTCACTAACGCCTTCTAATTTTAGGGGAAAACCCACTTGAGCGGGCAAATGAAACTCTTTTTTAGCCAAATCGGCTATCCCCGGCAACTTTGCTCCGCCTCCAGTCAAAACAATACCCGCCGGCAGCATGCCGTCCCGCCTAACTCTCTTAAGCTCTTTGTTAACCAGCCGAAAAATCTCTTCCGTCCGAGCTTCAATAATCTCCGCAATATCTTTGACTTTGACGGTACTCTCCTCATTCTTGCTGATTTTGGAAAGGTTAATTTCTTTTTTGGGAGAAATATCTTTTGCCACGGCAAATCCATACTCTAACTTAACTTTTTCTGCCACTTCAATAGAGGTGCGCAGCCCAATAGCAATATCGTTGGTCACGTGTCCCGCCCCTACAGGCAGAGAAGAGGCAAACATCAATTGATCTTCCTCAAAAACAACAACACTGGTTGTCCCCATACCAATGTCCACCACCGCTACTCCCAGCTCTTTTTGCCGGCGGTTCAAAACAGCTTGCGCCGCCGCCAGCGGCGAAGCCACTAATCCTTCAATTTCAATTCCCGCCTGATCAACGCACTTGCTAAGATTTCTAATGAAAGGGATTGACCCGGTAATAATCAGGGTGTCGGCTTCCAGCCGCAAACCGTTCATTCCTACCGGATCCCGAATGTCCGATTGATTATCAAGAGTAAAGCTGCGGGGCACCACGTGAATTATCTCACGGTTAGCCGCCGTTTCCGGCGAAACTACCGCCTGGGCAGAAGCCAACGCCCGATCAATATCTTCAGAACTGACTTCCCCGTCCGCCCGGCTGACAGAGACTAATCCTTTGGCTCTTTGCGCCGTAACATGATTCCCTCCAATACTGACAATAGCTCGCTCAACCGGCACTCCGGCTACTCTCTCCGCTTCCTCTACTGCCTTGCCAATCGCGTTTACCGTTTCCTCAATATCCACAACCACCCCCTTGCGCAATCCATTGCAAGGTTTTTTATTAACGCCTAAAACTTTCAAATGACCTTCCTCTCTCGCGCAAACCAGTAAACGCACAGAGCTTCCGCCAATATCAAGGCCAGTTACGATATCACTTCGCCGCATCTTTGTATTGCTATTTATTTATTTTTATTAGTTTAATGGAATTTTAACGATAAAGCAACTTGCCCTGCACCCGTGGTAAGCGTAAAAGTGCGCGGCAACCAAGATTAGTAAACTTACAGAAATTCCCTAAATATCAAAGCATTGAACCTGTGGTGCAGGGTTTACCGATAGATATCTTGGATGTAGAATGACACAAAAGACCTACATAAAATACTTTTATCATGATAAATTCAACCAATCAAAAAAAACCGCCTATCCCTTCTGAAATTTTAGAAATTGCCAGAAAGCTTTCCGGCAAAGACTTTGAAGTTTATTTGGTTGGCGGCAGCGTCAGAGACTTGCTTTTGGGCCAAGAAACAAAAGATTTTGACTTAGCCACGTCCGCCAAACCCCGAGAGATCTTAAAACTTTTCCCCGACAGTTTCTATAACAATGTTTTTGGCACTGTCGGAATTAAAACAGCAAGCGGGATAGTGGAAACCACCACTTTCAGAAAAGACGGGGCTTATTCTGACCAGCGCCACCCGGATAAGATCTCCTTCGCCCAGACTATTGAAGAAGATTTAAAAAGAAGGGACTTTACCGTGAATGCGCTGGCCCTAGACTTGAATGACATTGGAGTAAAGGCACGCAATTACGCTCTTCCGCAAGAAGAAATCCGTCTGAGCCAAAAAACAATCCGTTTCGCGGATACCCTAAGTTCTCAAAAAATCAACCAGGGGCCCGGAATAGAGGGAGAAGAAAAAAACCTGATTGAGATAACGGAAATCCCCCAACTGGGATTGGGAGATTACCCTGTCTATCGGATTCCCCGCGTAACTTTTCCCACCAAGCCAAAAATATCAACCCGAAAAAAAATAACCGATCTATTTTCGGGTCTCGCCGATCTAGAAAAGGGTTTGATTCGGGCTGTCGGCGATCCGGAAAAACGTTTTCAGGAAGACGCTTTACGGCTTGTCAGGGCAATCCGCTTCGCGGTGGAGCTGGGCTTTAAAATTGAAAAAGGAACAGCCGATTCCATCCGGAAAAACGGATTACTGCTTAAAAAGATTTCTCGGGAAAGAGTGCGGGACGAATTAATTAAAATTATGGAATCCGCCTGGCCAGCAGAGGGCATTGTTCTGTTGCACCAATTAGGTCTCTTGAAGTATGTACTGCCAACCCTTGAGGAGGGGGTGGGAGTTGAACAAAACTGGCACCATATTTACTCGGTCTTTAACCATTCAATACTCTCTCTGAAATTCTGCTTTTCCGATGAACTCCCGGTACGCCTAGCGGCGCTTCTCCACGACGCGGCCAAGCCCCGCGTAAAACGCATTGGCAAAGGGGCGCAAGCCACCTTTCACTTCCATGAGGTGGAAGGCGAAAAAATGGCCCGAAAAATCCTTCATGACTTGCGTTTCCCTAGTGACATCGTAACTGAAGTCGCTCTTTTGGTAAGACACCATATGTTTAACTATGACCCCGCTTTGCACAACGAAAAAACCGTTCGGCGCCTGCTCCACCGCGTAGGCGGCGGCGAACGGATGGCGAGACTCTTGGTTCTGCGGATTGGCGATCGGCTGGGCAGCGGATGCAAAAAGGGCGAGGTTTACAAACTGCGCAAGCTAAAA
>VGKB01000017.1 GCA_016867255.1 Candidatus Moraniibacteriota bacterium | reverse complement strand
TAATAGCGGGGTCTTTCGGCTGAGTTTTAGCCAATTTATAAAGGAAAATGCCTTCTTGGACGCTTAGCCAGCCGTCAACATTTTTGGTGGTTTCAATTAGATTTTTGATATTATCGTTAAGAGCCGGCATTGGCAGGATAAAGACAAATTTAATTAGGGCAGATAAGCTCTATTCCAGCATTTTATTTAATCTCTCAATGGCGCTTTTCCCTTCAGTCTCACGCAAAAATTTTTGCCACTCCGGAGGAAATGAGGAGATGTCTTCTCCTTCAACTATTACTTTTTGAAAGTCAGGTCGTTCGTTACCGCCATTGCGATTTATTGTGTCTTGGGTGAGCGCTGGATTGTCTTTGGCGTTTTTTTTATTATTCCTGTCGTCCTCCGCCCGGATTAGCGGAAAAGAAGGAGCGGATGGTTGATCCGGGAAATTTTCGTCCAGGGCAAAATTTAATGTCGAGGAGGAAAATTTTTTTCGCAATAGTTTTTTTTGCTGATCAAGTATTTTTATCAGTTTTTGCCTTTTCTTTTCTTCTTTTTTTCTTCGCCGTACGTCTCTAAAAGTAAGTACTGACAGCAAAATAGCCGATAAGATCAAAAGAATTTTTAAAAGGTCACTGAGGTAACGCTTTAAATTTAAGTCAACATCCAAAGAAACAAAAAAATACAGAAGAGAGATAAATACCAAGAATGTCCAAAATAAATTTTGGTATTTTAGGGCAGGTCTTTTCGTCTTTCTGAAGCGGAGTTTTTTAAATTTTCTTTTTCCAAAACTATTAAGACTCCGATAAGGATTCCCCATAACAAACTTAAGCAACTGATTAGAAAAAATCGCGGAACCTGTAATTCTATCGCAGAAGATGAATTTGTCAAGGCAAAATACGGCTCGCCGCCCTGATTGAGGGATTCAAGATAACCCTTTATTTTTTTGTCCAGAATTTCCGATAGGGACTTCGCGTTCTTTTCGGAATCGGTAACGAAAGCAACTTCAACAATTTGGGGAGCTTTTTTTCTGATTTTTATGCCGTTGTCTTCCCAAAAACGCCAGTCGGCAGATTTAAAGCTTACTGCAAGCTCGTTTTTAATTTCACTGCGCAGATTTGCGCTTTTAAGCCACTCTTCCAGTGAGTCCGTGAGAGTGTTAGTCGCTTCAAGAGAATAATAGTGGTCGTATTTAAAATTCGGGGTGTCTTGCGCTTCTTTTTGTGAAATCGTAAGGAGAAGGGTAGTTTTCCAGGAGGGCGTACGGTATTGTTCAAAGAAAATCCCCAAAGCCACCGCTACTATCGTGGTAATGGCAATAATTTTTCGTCCTCTCCAAATGACTTGCCAAAACTGAGAAGACCTCAAGTTGGGCATAATACGAGTTACTTAAAATTAAGCTTTCGCGAAGTTTTGGTGCCGAGGCCCGGACTCGAACCGGGGACACAAGGATTTTCAGTCCTATGCTCTACCAACTGAGCTACCTCGGCGATTTTGGCTTTAAGTTTTAAGCTGTAAGTAACAAGATACGCAATTAAAATAACATAAAAGTTAATATTATCAAACTGCCTTACGGCTTACTGCTTGTGGCTTACGACTGGGGTCTCATATATTCTTTCCATATTTCATACAATTTTTTAGTTGCGACAAGGTCGTTTGCGTTGTAGCGGGCGATATCCTTATATCTGCCCTCGTTAAAATAGCGGGTAACGTTTTCTCCGTCAAGGCCGTTTTCTTTGGGGCTTTTTATGCCCAAAGCCCGGCACCAAAGATGGAGACTTCCTCTCGCGGTAGCCCCATAATAAGTCAGCTGGTCCAGAAGATCAATGTGCCATGCGTCGGGTCTTTGACTGCTGGGGTAACGGTTGGACATCAAATCTTTGGTAATTTTAACTTTGTTAACGGCGGAACGAGCAATAATAAAAGGAACATCAAACGAACGGCCGTTAAAGGTAATAAACTTTTGATACCTGTTCGCGCCGGACCAAAAATTGACAAGCATCTCTTTTTCGCTCTGCGGCTTAAACTTAAAACCACCCTTTTTGAATTCGGAGATTTTTGCTCCGGGAGCTTGGAAATAGACAACGCCCTTATCCTGCCGGACGTCCAATACGCCAATCGCCACTATTTTACCGGTAAGCGGAGAAAAGCTAAGCCCCTTTTTCAAATTTGCTAACATTTTCTTGTGTTCTCCTCTATTTTTGGCTTCTCTCTCAATCCAACGGCTTAGCCCTTTTTGGGTGGTTTTATCAATGGCATCATAATCCTCCCCCACGGTCTCAATATCAAAAATCAGCTCGTTCATTAGAGTTATTTTAAGGTTTTATCTTAATAGCTTATATCTGCTTTAAGGTATTTACAATATACTTAAAATGTGGTATATGGGTCTTACAGTAACTCTCAAACTTTAAGAGCGATAATTATGCCGAAAAGGACTTACCAGCCCAAAAAAAGACGCCGCAAGCGCCGACACGGATTTTTAAAAAGGATGCGTACTCCGGGAGGCGCGAGGGTAGTAGCCAAACGCCGAAATAAAGGAAGAAAAAGAATCACGGTTTAGATCTACTGTTTAGAGCTTACAGTCTTAATAATTTTACTGAGTTCTTTGAGAGAATCAAGTAATCGCCCCACCCATCACAATGGGCGGGGAGGAAAGTCCGAACACCCCGCACCGCACAGAATGCGGGGCAAGCCCTCTCGGGTTTTGTCCCGATACTTTTGTTGGGTGTGTGAAGTGAGTGGCGGGTAACGCCCGCCCCCGCCATAGGCGGGAGGGAAAGCGCCGCAGAGACTATACTACTTTGACTCGCCGTAGCATTGGCGGAGGCGGTACAGGAAACTAGCAACCCGCCTACGCTAAAGCTTCGGCGAGGCGAAGAAAAGGTGAAAAGTGAACGGGAAATGTTTTGATAGCGGTTTAGTACTAATTGCTATCCGAATTACCGTTCTCCTGCGTTAGAGATAACGCAGCGTGGCAAGCCCCACTCGGTGCAAGGCCGCACTCCGCCTCTGGCGGAGGGTGCCGCTAGACCCGTCTGGCAACAGCCGGGCAAGATAAATGATTACTGTCATGAACCATGTAAGATTTATGATTACAGAATTCGGCTTACAGATTCTCTCAACAAACTCAGTAAAAAATAAATTTGATTAAATTAAGATAAACAATAAAGACGCATAAAGATGCGTCTTTCGTTATATTGGGATGGTTAAAAAAGGGAAGTTTTGTAACCGTCTAATTGTAACGAAAAGGACTATGTCAATCAGAAATTTTTGCATAATTGCCCACATTGATCACGGTAAATCAACTCTCGCCGATCGCTTTTTGGAGATAACGCAAACTGTCCAGCCCCGAAAAATGAAGGAGCAATTGCTGGACGTCATGGACATTGAAAGAGAAAAGGGGATTACCATCAAACTGCAGCCCGTCAGGATGAATTATTATTCCCGCCAAGGCAAAAAATACACATTGAACTTGATTGACACGCCGGGCCACGTGGATTTTTCCTACGAAGTGTCCCGCAGTCTGGCGGCAGTGGAAGGGGCAATTTTATTGGTTGACGCAACCCAAGGAATTCAAGCTCAAACACTGGCAAATTTATATATGGCGCTTGAAGAGGGACTTTCCATAATCCCCGTAGTAAACAAAATTGACCTCCCCAACGCTGATCGGGAAGGCACAACCCGAGAAATTAAAGGAATATTAGGCCAAAACGAAGAAATATTTTATATCTCCGCCAAGACGGGAAGGGGAGTAAAAGAACTATTAGACGCAATCATAAAACTTGTGCCGCCTCCCGTCGTTAACCAAGAAGAAAATTTTAAAGCTCTCATTTTTGACTCTGCTTACGACTCCTATAAAGGAATAATTCTATTCGTGAGAATTTTTGACGGACGGGTGAGTAAAGATGAACAAATAATGCTAATTGGCAGTGGAGCGGAAACGGAGATCCAGGAAGTCGGCTATTTTCATCCGGAGAAAAGGCCTTCCGAAAATCTTATTAGAGGCGAGATTGGCTATATTGCTACCGGGCTAAAAGAAATAAAACTTTGCCGGGTGGGCGATACGGTAATACTCAAAAAAGATTTGGAGGGTGCCGGAGCTTTGCCGGGATATAAACCAAGCATACCGATGGTTTACGCCGGGGTTTATCCGACTGATGCCGAGAAATACGAAGACTTAAGAGACGCCTTAAACAAATTAAACCTTAACGATGCGGCTTTTACTTTTGAGCCGGAATCAAGCACCGCTTTGGGAAGAGGTTTTAAGATAGGATGCCTGGGGCTTCTTCACTTGGAAATCATAAAAGAAAGAATAAGCCGCGAGTTTCTCATTGAAGTAATTATTACGGCTCCCAGCGTTAAATACCGAGTAAAGGAAAAAAGCAAGGATAATTGGCTGGAGATTTCCAGCGCTTCGCAAATGCCAAATAACGCAAATCTTGAAATCATTGAAGAACCATGGGTGGAAACTGAAATAATCACTCCCAGAGATTATTTGGGAGTGATTATTAAACTTCTTGAAAACCATCGGGGGATTTACCAGTCAACAGAATTTTTACAGGCGGAAAGGGCGATTATCCGCTATCAACTTCCCCTGGCCGAAGTAATTATGAATTTTTACGACAAACTAAAGTCAATCAGTTCCGGTTTTGGGTCTTTAAACTACGCGCCGATCGGCTTTCGCCGGGCTGAGTTAGCTAAATTGGACATTCTAATCGCGGGAGAATTAAAGGAATCTTTGAGCCGCATTGTTCCTACTGAAAAAGCGTATTCCGAAGGAAAAAGCATAGTAAAATTGCTTAAAAAAACCTTGCCTAAACAGCAATTTGCCGTTAGTATTCAGGCAGCCGTGGGAGGAAAGATCTTAGCCCGGGAGACGTTGTCCGCGATAAGAAAGGATGTAACCGCCAAACTCTACGGCGGCGATCGCACTCGCAAGGATAAATTACTTAATAAGCAAAAAAAAGGCAAAAAACGTCTAAAAGAGTCAGGGAAAGTGAATATACCATCAAGCGTGTATTTAAAGCTGATGAAAAAATAATGGGTCCCTGTAGTTCAACGGATAGAACGGGAGACTCCTAAGCTCTAAATGGAGGTCCGACTCCTCCCAGGGACACTAAAAAACCCAAAAATAGGAAAAACGCTTGATTTTTTCTTATTTTTAGGTTTTTATAATCAATCAGCATCAAGCAAAACTATCCCAGAAGGAGGATCGGGAAATGTTTAGCCACACAAGCCAACTCTTTGGCAGAAGGTACGATTTTCCCAAGGGGTTCGTAGATCTTTTGCGGCCTCTGGCAGTCTTGGATTGCTACGGCGAGGCCATGGAAAAGATTCAAGAAGGAAACCCTGAAGGAATCTTTATTTTGCGAGAAACAGTCAGGGGGATCATTGAACTTTCAAAAGAAAGGGAATACGAAAGCATTACGTACCGCACCGGGGGAAGCGGAGAGGTTCACTGGCAAAAACTTGCCGAAATCCTTTACCAAAAACAAGCGGGAAGAGCTCCGATGCAAAAGATGGCTTCTCTCCTTGAAAGCGTTATAATAATTTTCCGGCTTAAGGAGGGGAGTTGGAGAAAGAAATCCTCCGGCGTTTCCAGTAGGGAACGCGTTCCCGGCTCCGGCTTTGAAGATTCCCAAACAGAAATGAATCTGACAAAAGGGAGGGAGGTCGTATGAGCTCATTCGTTGAAAATCTAAAGGTTGGCGATGTATTCCGAACCCGGAGGGGATGGTGGATTAGGATAACGGGAATTGGAGACAAAATTGAGGGATATTTCGCCTGTGACGAAGTATCCATTGAATGGCCCCTCTGTCTCTTCGCCAGTTACTGGGCAACCTGGAACCGCGCTGGGCAAGAAATAAAGGATCCTTTCAAAGAGGCTCCTTTCAAACCCTGCTTCTGGCTCGACTTAGAGCCGGATACCGACTAGTCAACTCCGATGGCGGTTGCGCAAAGCGCAAACCGCCATTTTGTATTATCATCTTTTTTTTGACCGCCTTAAACCTGATTTGACAAAATATTAGGAATGAAATAGTATACCTATACCATAGGTCAAGGTAAACAACCAAATCCCAATATCCAATATCCAAGTTAGGTATATTTTTAATGAAAATAGATGAAAGCTCTTAAAGAAAATTCGCTGGTCAACTTTAAAAAAGCCCACAGCCACATCGCTAAGATAATCAAAATGATTGAAAAAAAAGAATACTGCATAGACATCATGCAACAAAATCTGGCCGTTATCGGCCTTCTGAAATCCGCCCACCAGATGCTGATGGAGGGCCACCTGAATAGCTGTTTTATGCGCGCTATGGAGACAAACAACAAAAAAAGAAAGCAGGAAATGATCGGGGAAATCCTAAAAGTAAGCAAGATAGCCAATAAATAAACCAATCTTAATTCATAAGCCGCAAAACAGATGAAAAAAATAAAACTAAAAATAACCGGGATCCATTGTAAAAGCTGTAAAGGATTAATTGAAGAGGAAGTTAATTTAATAGCTGGCGTAAAAGATTCCAAAGTGAACGCGGTTTCCGGTGAAGCTTGGGTCATCTACAACGAAGGCGCAACAAATAAAGACATCATTATCAAAACCGTAGAAAGTCTGAATTATGAAGTGGAGCTGGTTAAGAGTGCAGAAATAAAAATTAAAAAAAGAGTTAAAAGTTTAAGGACCAACCCGCTTAGCCACACCCTCATTTTCGGAGGGGTTGTTTTACTGCTTGTTGGATTGCTATATTTTATCTTTTCCCGCTTAGGGTTTTTCCAAATTATGGAAAGACTAAATGATAAAAACTTAAGCTACGGTTTGATTTTTTTAATCGGCGTCCTGGCTAGTTTCCACTGTATCGGCATGTGCGGAGGGATAGTGATCGCTTACACTACTCGTTTTTGTCCGGCGGTGAAGGATAATAACAAAATATCCTTTTCCCATATCAGTTACAATTTAGGCAGGGTCGGCGGCTACGCCCTAACCGGTGCGGTATTAGGAGGTATCGGTTCTTTTTTCGCAATCAGCAAAACATTCACTGGCGCTCTGACTTTCTTGGCCGGCCTTTTTATGATCGCAGTGGGCATGTCGTTTGTGATCCGCTTGGCAGTTCTAGATAAAATAGCGAGTGTCTTGCCTGCGTCTTTCGTCCGCTTATTTTCCGAACAAATCCATTCTCTAAAACCAAAAGCTCCCCTGCTCATAGGGTTTTTAAACGGATTTATCCCCTGTGGACCGCTTCAGGCAATGCAGATCTACTCTCTAGCTTCCGGGTCAGCTTTGGCAGGAGGGCTCTCTATGGCCGCTTTTGGACTGGGCACCGCTCCTTTAATGCTGGGTCTTGGCAAAATAGTGTCCAGCGTAAGCCATATCCAAATCAAGCAAATCATGAAAATATCAGGGGTAATTATAATAATTCTTGGGGTATTAAACATTAATCGCAGCTTAGGAAATTTCAAAAGTAATGCAATAACGCAAACAGGCAACAATCAAAGCGCTGAAGAAACCATTAAAAAAAGCGAGGAAAATAACGCAGCCAACTTCCAAGTTGCTAGGATGGACCTTACCTATCAAGGTTATATTCCCAGCACCCTCACCGTAAAAAAGGGGGTTCCGGTCCGTTGGATAATCAACGTCAAAGAAATGTCCGGCTGCACTAATGAGATTGTAATGCCGGCTTACAATATTAAGAAGAAATTGCAGTATGGAGAGAATGTGATTGAATTTACTCCCAAGGACCTAGGCGAAATAAAGTTCAGCTGTTGGATGAAGATGGTTTGGGGAAAATTTATCGTGGTGGACGGAGACAAATCGGTCAGCGGGAATACGCCTTTAGAGACTGCGTCGGCAGTGAAATTGCCGGCAGAGGTCAGTACTCCGGACTCCAGCGGTGGACAGGCAGGCTGCGGCTGCGGACAAAAACAGTAAACTTTTACTCAAACGATTATGGATTCTAACCAAAAATTAAATTTAAAAGTATCCGGCATCCATTGCGCTTCTTGCGTACTTAAAATTGAAAAAGCCCTAAAAAAAGAGGAGGGAATTATTTCCGCCAACGTTAATTTTGCTTTGGGCACTTTAGCAGTTGAGTTTAATCCGGAAAAAACAAGCCCTGACAAAATAAAAGACAAAGTCAAGGACATTGGATACGGAGTTACGGAAAATAATCCTGACGCGGTTTATCCCGGAGAGGATCGTCAACATAAACACAGCAAGACGGATTCAAGCCAAAATAACCAAGAGATCATAAGCGCCAAGAAAAAATTTTGGATCGCCTTAGCCCTTGGCTTGCCTCTTTTATATTTCGCAATAAGTGACATCTTTAAAATACCAATATCCCAAATATTGGAAAATTATGCCTTATTTATCCAGTTTGGACTATCAACGCTGGTCATCTTTGCTGGTCGGAACATCTGGAAAAACGGCATAAAAGAGCTGTTCTCGCTCAATCCCGGTATGGATTCCTTGATTTTTTTGGGCACGGCTGTCGCTTATTTTTACAGTCTGTTCATATCAGCAACTAACTTTCTGAATATTGAAACAGGCCTCGCGGAATATCTTTACTACGACAGCGCCGCCTTTATTTTGATATTCATTTTACTCGGAAGATATCTAGAAATATTGACTAGGGGAAAAACTAACGAAGCGATAAAAAAATTAATGGGGCTCTCCGCCAAAATGGCTACGGTGATAAGGAGCGGACGGGAAGAAAAAATTCCCATTGCGGAAGTTAAGGTGGGTGATATTGTATTAGTCAAACCGGGCGAAAAAATCCCGGTGGATGGAACAGTAACTGAAGGTTATTCAGGAGTAGATGAAAAAGTGATTACGGGTGAAAGCGTTCCGGTAGAGAAGAAAAAGGGCAATTTGGTTATCGGCGCCACTATCAACAAAACTGGCGTGTTGAAATTCAAAGCGGAGAAAATTGGCAGTGAAACAATGCTGGCCCAAATCATTAAAGTGGTGGAAGAAGCCTTGGGCGGCAAAGCGCGATACCAGGTTTTGGCTGATAAAATCGCTTTTTATTTCGTGCCGGTAGTAATCTTAATTGCTTTTTTGTCTTTTGCTTTTTGGCTAATCACCGGTCAGCCATTGTCATTCGCGGTTTCTAGTTTAATTACCGTATTGATTATCGCTTGCCCCTGCGCCTTGGGACTGGCTACGCCAACCGCAATCGTAATGGGAACAGGGATGGCTGCCCAAAGAGGGATTTTGATAAAGGATGTTAACGCTCTAGAAAAAGCGGAAAAACTGAATACAATTGTTTTTGACAAAACAGGGACACTCACTGGGGGCGAGCCGATGGTAACAGACATAATACCAGCGGGCAGTAATCAGTGGGCAGTAGACAGCAAGATAATTCAACTAGCAGCCTCGGTGGAAAAGAATTCTGAACACCCGTTAGCGCAGGCAATCGTGGAGAAAGCCAAGCAAGAAAACATAGAACTGGAAAAAGTTGATAAATTTAAAGTAATTCCCGGGAAAGGTGTTGAAGCATTGCTCAAAGGCAAGAAGATTTATTTGGGAACCAGAAAATTGCTGGCGGAAAATGATATCAGTACTGACAAAATAGAAAATAAACTGGAAAAGCTGGAAAACCAAGGAAAAACAGCCGTAATTTTAGCTCAGGGAAAAAGTATTTTGGGCATTCTTGCTATTGCTGATACCCTTAAAGAAACTGCTAGAGAGACGGTCAGCTCGCTCCAATCCATGGGAAAAAAAGTCTTTATTATTACTGGTGATAACGGACGGGTTGGGAAGGCAATCGCCAAAAAAGTGGGTGCAAACAAGGTTTTAGCTGAGGTTCTGCCTCAAGAAAAATCTGCCGAGATTAAAAAAATACAAGAAAAGGGCAACACGGTAGCGATGATCGGAGATGGCATTAATGATGCTCCCGCTCTAGCTCAGGCGGATGTGGGGATTGCTCTGGGAAGCGGCACGGATATTGCCATGGAAACTGGCAGTATTGTGCTGGTAAAAGACGATTTGAGGGATGTGGTCAGAGCCATCAAGTTAAGCGGCTTTACTTCCCGCAAAATTAAACAGAATCTTTTTTGGGCTTTTTTCTATAACGTGGTAACCATCCCGGTAGCTGCCGGCGTGCTTTATCCGCTCACTGGCTGGCTTTTGAATCCCAGCATCGCCGCCGCCGCCATGGCCTTTTCCTCGGTGAGCGTCGTGCTCAACACCCTCCTAATGAAACGCTATAAATTCTAAAGGACGGTTATATTTCAAACCGTCCTTCTGTTTTATCGTCTTCTGCGTTTGCAACTACAGTTTCCAGCCGCACACAATAGACCAATCTTCAAAGTATATTGGTACATAATGGGCGGTGGTTGTAATCCGCTCAAACCCCTTTCGAGCCAGCAACTCACGGAGGAATTTATTGCTGTCAAATCTGCCTTTTGGTACCTTCGGTGGACCGGCCTGAATACTGATCCAACCGTCCCAACCTAAAACTCCCCAACAAAGCTCAACTACTTCAGAGTAGAATCTCTCGTATTGTTTTTTGCCTTTCGTCCCGATCGGAGTGTCGGTAAGATCTGACACTATCCCATGAAAGCCTTCTCCATCGTAATTTCTTAGAAACTCAAGGGCGTCTCCGACGACAAGATCAACGTTCTTCGGCAATGGACCAAAATTTTCGCTGCTCGCGTCTATTACAGCCGAATCCAGCTCGACTAAAGTAATATTCAGATCCGGATTAATCGCGTTCGCCAAGCGAACGATGTCCCCGTCGCCTCCTCCCAAAACGAGAAGTTCACTATCGATAGATGACATGGGGATTAAGGCCATTTTATCGTATACCCAACTCCACCGCAGTGAACACTGGACCACGCCGTCAAGAAAAAAGACTCTGTCTCCGTCGGGCGTTTCCACGATAAGAATTTCTTGAAACGAGGATTTCTTGTCATAGAGGATGTTCTTAACACGTACTGATCTTGTTCCCTCCCTTCCAAAGAGAGGAATTTCTACGAAGCTGTGGCCGCTCTTTCTGTTAAATTTAATGAACTTTGACATTTCACACCCCCTTGGAAATATTTCGGGCGAAGCCCGTTTTTTAGCTATCGAAGTATTAAAAATCAAGATAAAAAGTTAGTCAAGCCTGCTATGGCTTTACGCTATAACAAGATAAAGCCGCCGCCCAGAACTTCGTTTCCTTTGTAGAAAACGGCGGATTGGCCGGGGGTAATCGCCCGCTGGGGTTTATAAAAAGTTACTAGCAATTTGTCTTTGGCTTGTCGTTTAATCTTACAGGCAACCGTTTTATGGTGGTAGCGAATTCCCACCTGAATATTTTTAGCGCCGAAAGCTTGTTTCTCGGCCCAATCAGAAGTCCAGCTCAACTTCTCCACCGGCATAGTCTTTTGGTAAACTAGCTTATCTTCGCCTACGATTAATTCATTATTCTTAACGTTGAAGCCAACTACGTAAAGCGGTTTTTTGTTTTCATTTTTGACGCCTTTTATCTCAACTCCCTTGCGCTGGCCGACCGTGTACCTGAGCAGCCCTTCGTGGCGGCCAATGACACTTCCTTTAACATTGATAATGTTACCCGGCTTAAAATATCCTTTAGCCAAGTATCTAACTAAAAAATCCCTATAATCCCGATCGCGAATAAAACAGATTTCTTGGCTTTCTTTGGCGTTGCGGATTCTTATTTTATTCAAATTGGCAATCTTCCAAACTTGTTTTTTATTGTATTTTCCCACGGGAAATAACACTTTCGCCAGCTGACCCTGGTTTAAGCGGTAAAGAAAGTAACTTTGGTCTTTAGTCGGATCCACGCCTTTTTGGAGATGACAAACACCATTACGGTCTTTTTTTACCTGACAATAATGGCCGGTGGCGACTCTTTCAAAGCCCAGCGAATCGGCAAATCGCAAAAACCAGCCAAATTTGATAAGCTCGTTGCAGCGCACACAGGGGTTGGGGGTTTTATAATCCTTGAATTGAGCAATAAAATCATCCACTACGGCCTTCTTGAAAAACCTCCTTGCGGAAATAACGTGAAAAGGAATCTTTAGCTCTCCGGCGACCGCGCGGGCGCTTTCTAAAGACTCTCTATTGCAGCAGCTATTTTCTCTTTCAGCTGGGTACAGCGGGTCAGACCAGAATTTAATGAAAAATCCGGTTACGGCATACCCTTCTTTTTTGAGTAAAAAGGCCGATACTGACGAATCTATTCCGCCCGACATGGCCAGCGCCACTTTCTGTTTCATAGCTTTTTACAGACTTGATGTTAAACATTATTAATGTAAGGATTAATAATCAAAATGTAAATTATTTGTCATTCCAGCCCTGTGCTGAAGCAGGGGGTAAACTCCAGCTGCCTGCCCGCCGTGGCGGGGGATGACAACGGAACCAAATGACTTGGAAAACTTATTTGAATAAAATTACTGCCGAACTAATAGAATATCTGGAAAACGATATTCAATATTTGCGCACACCCGCAAGCAAAATCCGCCAAATTGGTCGGCGGGAAATTGAATTGCTCATTGAAAGTTATAAAAAATGGAAGCCGGAAAAACTCATTTTAAAAGGAAATACTAAGATAAGCCATTCCGATCAGGCCAAACTAACTGACTTTTTGAAAAAGCGCCGGCAAGGCATTCCTTTAGCTTATATTACCGGTCAACAAGAATTTTACGGTTTGAGCTTCAGGGTTAACAAAAATACGCTAATCCCCCGGCCGGAAACCGAAATATTAGTTGAATACGTCCATAATCTCGTTCTAAAGCGTTTTCATAACTCCAACCGCAGATTTATGTTAATTGACGTTGGCACCGGTTCTGGATGCATCCTGGTGACTTTAGCAAAGCTTTTTACCGGGCTCAAGCTAAATTACCGGGCCATAGGTGCCGACCAAAGCGAAAAAGCCCTAAAAGTTGCCAGCTTTAACGCAAAAAAAATACTAAGAGAGACCAGCAAAATTGGATTCGTTAAATCGTCTTTTCTTGATTTCCTCAACAAACGCAGAAATAATCAAGATATTCCCTGTCTGATTACCGCGAATCTTCCTTATTTGTCCCGGAAAGAATACAAAAATTTAAGCGGGGAAGTGTCAAATGAGCCCCGTGAGGCGCTTTTAGGCGGAAGAACGGGCTGCGAGAAAATCTTGGTGCTGCTAAGCCAACTATTAAAATTAAAACTCAAGGCAGAAATATTTCTGGAAATATCACCGACAATTTACCTCCGTTTAAAAAAATATTGCGCGCTGAATAAAAAAATCTCAAATTTTAGATTTATTCAAGATTTGAACAAGAGAATCAGACTTCTTCACTTATCAATTTGAGCATGTTTTTAAGCTTTATTCGCGCTGCCGAAAATATTAATCTTTTCAGCCACTTTTTTTCTGACGGCGTCCCTGGCCGGCCCCAAGACCTTGCGGGGATCGGTAACGGAACATTTGTCATTTGCGGCACGGCAAAGCTCGTGCATAAAAGCCAGACGGATATCCGTATCCACATTAAAACAGGTTATCCCCCCTTGAATAGCCGCCAGTACTTTTCCTTTGGCCCAATCCGAAGCTCCGTGCAGCACCAGTGGAATATTTGTCAGCTGATTAATTTGCTTGAGTCTCTCCCAATCCGCCTCCTCGGTCTCCCGGAAAAATCCGTGGGCGTTGCCGATGGCAACGGCAAGCGAATCAACTCCCGTCTTTTCCGTGAATTCTTTGGTTTTTTGAGGGTCCGTCATTAGTTTGCTCCAATCAATTTCCGTAACATCAATTTCTCCTAAATAGGGAACAATCCCCAACTCTCCCTGCACGGATATGTTGCTCTTGTGGGCAAAATCAACCACTCTCTTAGTAAGATTAATGTTTTCCAAAAAAGACAGCCGGGAACCGTCAATCATTACGGCGTTAAAACCAAGTTCAACGGCCCTTCTGACCATATCAAACGTTTTTCCGTGGTCTAGGTTAAGGCCGACAGGAATGTTTTCCGACCTCTCCGTAATCACAGCTTTGGCTAACTCAAGAAGCTCTTTCGCGCCGGCATACTTCATGGCGTTTTCGGTTATCTGGACAACCAGCGGCGAGCGGCGCTCCACTGCCGCCATTACCACCCCCTGCGCCATTTCCATGTTGGAGACGTTAAAAGCGCCAACCGCGTAGTTTTCTCTTTTCGCTTTTGATAATATGTCTTTAACGCTTGCAAGCATTTTTTTGATTTTTATATTTATCTTGGGCAAAATTGTGCGCTTTGAACGATCGCAAAATAAGCTCCCTTTGATTTTAACCAATAGTTTTAAGAAGTCCAAATTTAGGGCAGAGAGAAAGAATTTAAGAGTTTGCCCTCCACGGTGAAGATTTTGACTGTAATTCTGCCGCCGTCAACAACTACCAGGGTGTAATGATATCCGCGGTAGAAGTACTCGGCTAACCCATCCCTAGGCGCGTCGTGGTTAAAAGCGCTGGTATTTCCAATAACGAACTGGTAAATTCCGTCAACTGCCTTTCGGCTCATAAGGTGTTCGTGGCCGGAAAACACCGCTCTTATTTTACTTTTATGCTTTTTGAAGATTTCCCAAAGTGCGTCCCGTTCAGAAGGATTATAATCAAGACTCTCGTGGATTTTGGCACTTACCGGCCAAGCTGGTTCGTGGTAGAGAATAAACACATTTTCCTTTTGAGTGGTGATTAGGTCTTTTTCCAGCCAATCTCGCTGAATTTTGTTAACGATATGCTCGTCCGGCTTAGCGCTGTTTAATATCACAAAATGTGAGTTTCTAAAGTCAAGAGAGTAAGTCAGTTCCTCATAGCCCTCAGGGCTATTTTCGGGCAAAGAAAAAAATTCCTGCCAGATTTTGTCGGAAACTGCCTCGGAACTGCGGTCGTGGTTGCCCATAGCGGGATAAGTTTTAGCAAACAAGTCAGCGCCAACAATCTCCTTCCAGCCGGCAAGCTTTTTTGCGCAATCTTTTTTGTCGCAACTGGAAACTAAATCACCGACAGCCAGCACAATGTCCGGCTTAGCTATTTTTATGTTTGATGCCGCTTTAGTTAGAGTTTTTCCTTCATCCTCTTCAAAATTCTGGGTATCCCCGATTATAGCAAAAGTAAAGAAGTTTTCATTTGAGTTAGCGTTACCGTTGGCGTTTATATTGCTATTATTATTTTGGTTGCTGTTGTTGCTGTTAGCATTGTTCGGAGAAATGTTTGCATTATTATTGCTAATTATGGCATTATTATTATTGTTGCTGTTATCCGGCATCTCCCTATCCAGATTGTCATTGGAATTAACATTTTGATTTTGACGCTGGTTCCTGCTAAGAGCTTGCCTTCGCTTCTCCAGG
>VGKB01000016.1 GCA_016867255.1 Candidatus Moraniibacteriota bacterium | reverse complement strand
TTGGTGCTTTTTAACTGCTCGTTTAATCGCTTTTTGCCCATTCGCCAATTTACTGCCCTTCTGGCGTTTCCGGAGCTGCCGGTTCGGCAGGAGTTTCCGGGGCCGCTGGTTCATCCGCTGGGGCTTCCGGCATACTCGGACTCGGATCAACAGGGGGAGCGGGTTCCACCGTCGGCTCGGAAGTTTCCGGGACAACAGGTTCTACCGGAGGAGTGGTCGTTTGATCATCCTGCGGGGTCGTCCCTTCACCCCCCATTGGGCTGGTGTTTAGTTCGTCCATGTCGTTTTAAATTATGATTTATTAAATTCAAATTAATCTTAAAGGAAAAATATATTATTTACAAACTGCCTGCCCATCGCTTTTTTTAACTCTAAAATACGCCAATTTTATCCCCTCGCTAATTACGAAATAGCCCACTACCAAAAATATCACGGTCACGAAAGCAAGGCTGGTTAGACTCCTCAGATGAAAGAAGTGCTGACCAATTGAGGTAAACGGCAAAATTACTGTTATGAGCACGGCTAAAACGGAAAGTAAGATCAGCGTCCGGCTGGGAGCTTTCGCGCGTCAAAAACTTCTTTTACTTCCTTTGGAGAAGCGGCCTTGATTTTCGCAACCGGCTTGGATTCTCCGCTAACAACTGATTCGTCAACTGAAGCATTTTTCTCCCAAACCACTCTTGCATCTGCCGGCACTATGTCCCCTGCTTGAAGTACCAATAAATCTCCCGGCACCAGAGTTCTTTTATCTGCCGACTCTCTTTTGCCGGCACGGATTACTTTCACTTTTTCGGGTACCATTTTTTTAAGAATCTCCGTAGCCCGCTCCGCGCGAAATTCTTGGAAAAACCCCAAGGCAAAATTTACCAACACAAAACAAAATATTACCAAACTGTCAACCTTTTCTCCAATAAACAGCGCTACAATGCCGGCAACTAACAGTAAATAGAAAAAGGGAGAACGAAATTGCCGTTTAATTATCCCGAAAATGACATTGCGGGATTCGGCAATAATATTTGGACCAAATCTCCGCAGTCTTTCCTCCGCTTCTTTGTGGGAAAGGCCGAGAGCGGAGGTCCCCAATTCATCGTAAATTTGGTCTTTATTTTTGTTGGTGTATTCAGAAAAACTCATTTTTTGTTTTCAAAAAGAAGCGCTGCTCCCAAAGCACCGCCAAAACGGCCCAGTTTGCTCCATAAAATTTTGGTCTTCCGCGCTTCGCGGGAAATAACAAATTTTTTAATTTCCGCTTTAACCTCTGGCAAAAAAAACTTTCTTGCCGAAGCTAATCCGCCGCTTAGCATAATAACCTCTGGATTGAAAATGTTGATGATATTCGCGATTCCCACACCTAAATTGCTCCCCAGCTCCTTAAATATTTGCAAGGTCTTCTTGTCGCCTTTTAACGCTCTTCGTTTCGCTTCAGTAAAAGATACCTTAAGTTTCTTCCTAATATATTTATTGGCCGCAATATCTTCCCATCTAATGCGGTTTTTAAAATCCACAATGGAATGGCCCGCTTCACCGGCCGCTCCGTGAGATCCCTTAATAATTTTTCCATCTATCGTGAAAGCGCCGCCAATGCCGGTGCCTAAAGTGAGATAAAAAATGTTCCTGTATTTCTTTGCCAGCCCCGCTCTTTGCTCCGCGATGACAAAACAAGGCAAATCCCGTTCCACCACTACATCACTATTCAGCGCTTTTACAAAAACGCTGCGCAGCGGCCTTTCGTTGAGATACGGTATATTGAAGCTTCTAAGCATCTTTTTTCTCTTTTTATCCAACACTCCGGCAACCGAAATGCCGATTCCTTTGATTTTACGGGAGTCTGCCATCCTTTTTTTCAGCGCAACAACGCATTCCACCAACTCATTGAAATTTGCCGGTAATTTTTCGTAATGGCTCTTGATAATTTTTCTATTCTTTACCAACACCGCTTTTACGCTGGATCCACCGATGTCAAAACCAATGAAATACACGATTTATGATTTACGAATTAAGATTTAAGAATCGGAAATTATCTATTCTTAAATCGTAAATCTTAAATCGTAAATCTTTAAAATCAGTCTCGGCTATTAATCACTTCCTTCGCATAATCCCAGTACCTCGCGTCCCCTTGCACCGTCTTCATCCAGTACCACCACTCCGCGCCCCATAAATAAATTTCCGGAAAGCCCACCTGTTTGGCATACTCAATGTTTTTCTGAAATTGCGGGAAATTCATCGTCTTCATCATCTCCTCTACACTTATATCATATAATAACTTCGGCCCCCAGGGCTCCGCTTGAAGTTCCGAAACTGTGATCGGTTTTCCGGGGGAAAAAAGATGAACAATATTGGCTTTAAGCCAAAAAAATCTGGGCGGCAGAGGATATTCAACGTAGCCAAAACGCGGGCTGTGGACAATCCTATACATAGTGGTGCCAAAAATGTCCGCTCTCTTGGCCGCCGGAAGCCACGCGCTTAATTCACCGCTGTCAGTTACCACTACCGGATGGCCGGGGTCAAGCTCTTTCACTTTTGCGATTTCCCGGTCCAAAAAATTACCTCCCAGAAGCGGGCAATCTCCAAAAGGCAGAAAAGGCTCGTTTTCCACCTGCCAGGCATAAAGGTTTGGCCGGTCTTTGTAACGCTCAACTACATTTTCAATCAATCTAAGCACCGGCTCTTTTTGGCTCTCTGGATTGTTCTTGTCAAGCCAACTGGGCAAATGGCACTCCGGCCAGCGGGGAGTCTTGCGGCCAATCACCAAAATAACCTTGACATTTTTTTTCTCCGCTATTCCCATCATCCAATCATAGTAGCCAAAATTAAACTTGCCCCGCTCCTGTTCTATGTCTTGCCAGTAGACCGGCAAGCGAAGATACTTTGGCTTAAGATCCTCCACTATGGTAAGGTATGTTTCTTTCCAGTCTAATCCCATTTGCTCCGCGAAAATGCGTGAATACACTACTCCGAAGCGAAATCCTTCCGTCACTGTCCCCGCCGGCCGCCGCAGCAGATACAACAATCCCGCCGCTATCACGGCTAATATTGCAATTGCAGCTATAAGGATTTTTGTTTTTGTTTTCATGTTTTTAATTTTGTATCTTACGCGGCAATTTCGCTTGACAAAATCTATTATGCTGGTATATTGAAAATGATCACTACGAAAAAAACCCTTGTGGGGCTCGTCCCTACCGGGGGTTTTTCATTTTTGGACCCAACAAAGTTACTGCTTTTCTTTTTCATGCCTGAATATTAGTAAAATCTTACGCTAAAGTCAAAATCCTCTCCTTTGTCATTTCCGCCCCGTATCAAGGTACGGGGCGGGTGCGGGCTCAACCCCAGAACTGTAAGCTAGATCGCCATGATAGCTAGGCCTAATCCGATCAACACTACCGCAATTATTTTTTGTGCCAGGGTTTTTTTGCTTACGGCTTCAGAAAGAATTTGGGGATATTTATGGCTGAGAACTACCACCAGAATTAGCAAAAACACATACTGCAGCCCTTGCATCGCATTTACCAAAGTAACACTGCCAAGAGCAATGGCGTAGTTCAAAAGCGCAAAAGCAATTCCGGAAATGGTTTTGTTTGCCGCAACCAGGATACCCAATTTCGGCTTGAGGATTTTCGTCTCGCCAAAAATCAATTGCCGATTGGACCGAGGTATTAAAAAAAGAAACGCTGTCAGGAAGCTGCCTAAGCGCGTCCAGACAAAACCGGAAATAAAGTTATCGTGAGTGTAGACTAATTTCAAAAGCACAAAATAAATCCCAAAAAGAAAAGCCGCAAGCGCAGATACCCTTAAGATTCTATAAGCCTGGAATTTGGCATTCTTCCAATCATTCCCGTTAAACTCAAAAAATATCAATATGCCGCCCAAAACCAAAATAATAAAAGCGAACACTTCATTCTTATAGAGTCTTTCACCCAAAAAAAAGTAAGAAAACAAGGAGACAAAGATTGGCGTCAAAGCGCCAATGGCCGGGCCTACCCGCGACGCCTCGTTCAAAAAAACCGCCTTATACATAATGTAAAGCGGCAGCATAAAAAAACCCCCCACTAAAACGCCCGCGATGATATCTTTCGTCTCAAATGAAACGGGGCCAAAAAAAGCAAATACCAAACCAAAAAGACTCAACACTCCCATATAAAAACAATAGACTACCGGGCGGGGCAGGGCGTTCTTCATTATCACCTTGTCTAAAGTGACGGTGACGGAAGTCAACAAATAAGAGAGAATTGCGAAGAAGAACCAAGACATGTAAACAGTTTAGAAAGTTAAAAAGTTTTGAAAGTTTAGAAAGTAACAAGCGCTTTTGTCATCCCCGCGCAGGCGGGGATCTAGGTCTTTGTTTCTGGATTCCCGCTGGAGTTTACCCCATAGTTTCATACGGGGCGGGAATGACATGTTTGGTAGCCAAAGTACTGGTTTTACAAATCTTTGCATATTCCAACGCGCTTTTGCGCACCGTGCGCTTCTGCGTTTTGCGATCAACCGAAACCAGCCCAAACCGCGGCCAGAAGCCCTTGTCCCACTCAAAGTTATCTAGAAGAGACCAGTAAAAATATCCCCGCACATCTACTCCTTCCGCAATTGCCTTATGCACCCAGAAAAGATTTTCCTCAATGAATTTTTTTCTAGATTTATCATCCTTGTCAGCCAGTCCATTTTCGGTGATATAAATCGGCTTGTCATATTTTCGTAAGTCTTTTAGGATATGATAGATCCCTTCAGGATATATTTCCCAATTTAAATCAGTAATTCTTTGTTCATTACCAATTTCATACAGGTTAGTTGTCATCCCGGCCGAAGCCTGCCCCGTGCTTTGACGCGGGGAGCCGGGAACCGGGTGTGTAGACTCAGAATACCTGGATCCCCGCCTGCGCGGGGATGACAAAAGCGATAGTAAAATATTATAGAAACATATTGTGTCGTGGAAATAGTACTGTAGGGCAATAAAATCGTGGTACCTATTAGTTAACTTGTATATTTTTTCAAAACTGAAATACTTATAAATTTTGGCGACTAGCCAATCAGCTAAACAATACCAATGCCTCGGCTCTATAAAACTCAAGTTATTAGCAAAACCCGCCTTGGCATTGGGACAGATTCCATGGATAGTTTTGTAAGCCCTTACGTGAGCTTTTGCTAAATTCTTGCACGCCCTATTGAAAGACAAAAAGCTTCTTTTTTGAGGCGGCCACGCTCCAACGAGATACGATTTCGATAGGTAAACCGTTGGCTCGTTGATAGTTATCCAAAATTTGACCTCCTTGCCCAGCTTGCTAGCAATTTTACCAACGTAGCGCGAAAAATATTCAACGGTTTTCTTATTTTCCCAACCACCCATGTCGCGGATCCAAAGAGGATTAGTCCAGTGCCAGAGTGTTACAAATGGTTCCAAGCCCCGCTTTTTTAGTGCTTTTATCACTTTTCTGTAATGATCGATTTCTTCTTCATTGAATTCTCCTTCTTTTGGCTCAATGCGGGACCACTCGATGGAAAATCTATGAGCATTATGGCCCAGTGACCTGGCGATGTCAAAATCCTCCTCGTAACGATTATAATGGTCGCAGGCGTTGCCAGAAATATAATTCTCCGGCCGGAACATCTCGGGAAATTTTTTTATCTGCCAGCCCTGCCATTTGACCTTGGCCTCTCGGGCTAATCTTCCAGCGTTCTTCTTTTCCCACTCTGTCCAGTCATTAAAATTCCCGCCCTCAACTTGGTGGGCGGAAGTGGAAGAGCCCCAATAGAAACCTTGGGGAAATACCAATTTGGTTAACATTCTCTTTTAGATTGGGATTTGTTATTTAGCGCTTGTCTGGAACTTGTAATTTGATATTTGAGACTTACCGCAAGGTAAATGCTGTTCTTACCGTGACCATTATTTCTTTCTGGATTGAAGAAGTATCGTAACTGCCATAATCGGAAACATCCACCGAGTTAACCGGCAAGACCTGCACCACTCCCATATCGGCCGATTTTAAAGTCCCCACCCCGCGGCCGCTGTTTTTGGCAATTTCCCGCGCCCGCACCTGGGCGTCCTTCACCGCCTCGCCTAAAAGCTCCACCCGCAAATCGGGCAGTTTGGAATAATAGTATTCCACCGCGTCAGTCGTAAAGAAAACTCCTTGGTTAACCAATGGCTGCACGTTTTTGGCCATTTCGGTGATTTTTCCGATATTGCTTCCGCTTACCTCTATTCTCTGGCGCAAGACATATTCTCTCGGACCAGTATCACCATCTTCTCCATTATAAGAACGGAAAGTTTGTTCAACCACTACGGGTGAAATATTGATATCTTTTTCCGCAATCCCCTGGCCTTGAAAAAATTTCTTGACCGTAGCTAAATCTTGAGCCATTAGATCATAGCCGGCCCTCAAGTCGCTTACTAAAACCGAGCGGGAGAAATTGCCGGACCATTTTACCGTATCGGAGGATACCTCTTTTTTGGCCGATCCGGTTACGGTTAATGCGTCGTCGCCTCGGGTTCGCATATTATAAACCCAAGAGAAGATAATCGCGGCAATGATGAGACTCGCCGCCACCATAACACCGGGATGTTTCATTGTTCCCGAACAACAGTAAGCGCTCTTCTCTAAACCAGTGTTTTTGTTCTCCATGTTTTTTGTTTTTAAATTTAAGTTTTGTTTATTATTACACAAATATAACAAATGGCCTAGTATTTAGTACTGGGAACTTAGTACTTAGTACTTGCCCCCTTGCTTTTTCTATAATCTTCTGCTACTTTAGTTGCGTATCTTTAGCAAATGTTTTTCTCAATCAAAAAAGAGTAGAAACAGAGGTCGACTAAGGAATTAACAAACATACCTATCAAGTAAATGAGTACCAAACTATACGTTGGAGGAATTCCCTATAGCTCTACGGAAGAAAGTCTCAAAGAACTCTTCGCCCAAGCCGGCGAAGTGGTCAAAGTAGACGTTATTTCCGACCGCTACACTGGGCGTTCCCGTGGTTTCGGCTTCGTGGAAATGGGCAACGATGAAGAGGCAAAAAAGGCCATTGAGATGTTTAACGGCCAAGACTTTGAAGGCCGCAAATTGACGGTCAATGAAGCCCGCCCTCGCGAAGAGAGAAACGACAGCCGACAAGCGGCTTAAACCGTTTTTTCTGAAACGAACGAAAAAACAGCTTTGCATTAATTTGCGGAGCTGTTTCCATTTTTATTTTTATAACTATCTAACCGTCTGCCTTTTCCTTTTCGTCGGAAGGATTATCTCTCTCTCGTCCGGGCTCATTCTTGATAGGCAGGCCGCTTTGAAGATCCAAATTCAGGGATTTTTCAATATTATCCATTTCTCTTTCATCCTCTCGCACCCGGCGAAAAAGCCAAAGCCAAATAAAAGCCAGGGCGCTAACCGCCGTAATGACAGTAAGCAGAATAGCCCAAGTCAAGCCGCTTATACCCCCAACGCTTCTTTTCAACCGGTCCCAAAAACCGTCAATGGAGTTACCCGCTCGAATTATGCCGCCGCATTGCTTGGCATACGGCTCCAAATAACGATTAACGGAAAGTTTTTCGTTCACTTCCGCGGCGGCGCTGAATTCCGCAATGGCTTCTCGGCATTGACTGCCGCTTAATAAATCCAGCCCCCGGCGAAAATGCTTTTCATAGCCGCTTATTTGAAACTCGGGGATATTTTCTCCCGAAAGCAAATGATCTCTAAGAATCTCTTTGACAACATCCATCGGCACCGCGAAAGCGAAACTGTCTCCCTCCTCTTTGGTAAGATCGCTGGTAATGAAAGTTACCAGACCAACGGCTTTACCATTTTCCGCAAGCAACGGACCACCGCTGCTGCCTTTGGAAATCTTGGCGTCCGTCTGAAAAATCTTAAAGTCTCTTTTCATTGAATCTTTAACAGCGCTTATTGATCCTTGGGTAAAAGTCGGCTCCAAGATATCCTTTTCGCTCACTTCCGCGGTGGAAGGAAAGCCAAATATAAACACTTTTTTGCCGGTGGAAATATCTTTCGACGAACCCGGCTCAAGCGCCGGCAGATTGGTCTCCTCAATTTTTATAAGTGCCGCGTCGCGGCTATCGCGATAAAAATCATCGTTCACGCTTACCATCTTCGCCGTAAAACCTTCATCTATCAGCTCTTCCAGATTTTCTTTCCTGGAGGAAGGGTTTAGCACCGTAATTGTTTTTTCCAGCTTAAATTGGCTTTTTTCCAGAAAGAAACCTACAATCTTTTCACCGAAGCTGTTTAGTTCATCGCTACTGCGAATATTTTGGATTTTCTCTATTTCCCCTTCGCTCATATCAGCGTAACTATCCTCAATGGCCGCCGCAATGAACTCCGCCGCAATTAAATTTTTCACCGTCTGGTAAGACACCACATGGGAATTAGTCATTATGTAGCCGTCAGAATGCACAATTGCCCCGGTTCCGGTAAGATACTCGTCAACGGGGACTGTTTGCAATTCCGTTCCGGGCTTTAGACCAACCGTAAGATCGGTAAAATTTATTTCAATAATGGGAACTTTAGCTTCCCCTTTTACTTTCTGAACGATTTTTACTACCGCCGGTTTAGCCAAATCGGCGATTTCTTTTTGGGATAGCGCTAAAGCATCAGCAGAAGCTCCATTAAAAACGAAAAAAATCCCTAGAATTGAAAGAGTAAAAATTACGTATTTTTTCATTATTGTTTTTGTTTCTTTGGACGAATTTACTTACTCAAAGAATAGCACAATAAAACAAATTTTTCAGAAAAAAAGCCAACCGCTTTTCTTTTCTCGGTTGGCTGCTTCACTGTTTTTTCCGTTGTTCGCTATTTGGCTCGGCGAGAAAATAGAAAACTAGCCATTTTTAGGTCCCCATATTTCCGGCAATACGCAATCCCAAGTAAATTTATATTCATCCTTGGGATCAAAAACGTGGGTCTGGAAATTAACCACTATGCTCTCCTTCGTGCCAAGCGCTTTCCAGCCGTGCATAATGCCGGGCGGAATTTTCAAAAACCGCGGCTTTTGCATTCCCAAGATGACTGAGTTGGCTTGGCCGAAAGTGGGCGAATTTTTTCTAACGTCCACCATGCAAACTTGCAGCTTCCCCCGGGTGACGGTAAATTGGTCGGTGTGAATCTTATGCAAATGCCAGCATTTTACCACTCCGGGGTCAGTGGCACTCTGGTAAACATGCTTGCAATCAATCACCACCCCTTGTTTATACTCCGGCCATCCTTTGCTCCAAAGCTCAATCACATCCCCCCTGTCATCCACAAAAGCGGTCAACTCTTTGAGGAATACGCCGTCTATGGTTACCCCTTTTTCAACACTAAACTTCTGCCGCTTGAGCCAAGCTTCGGTTATCTCATTTATCTCCATGTGCGCTCCTTAGATATTTATTTTTAACCTTAGTTTAATATAGCCAAAAATTTTAATCTTGACAATCAAAAAAAAGTGCATAACATAAACATTACTAGCGGGGAGCCCTACCGACTAAATATAAAGTGATGCAACTTGTTTGAATCAGGACCAGATAAACAATTATAAAACTTATTTGACTTGAGTTGAGGCGGAGGGCTTTGTAACTATTTCAGATTGCCTTCTCGTCTGGCAATTTACTCCAAAAGCTCCTCCGTTACCCGGTTGCGGCAGACGGATTGAAGCTTCTGGTCGCCAATTTTAGCGCAAATATCTGAATCTTTTTTTGAGACCGCTAAGTCGCGAAAACAGTAATCTTTCTCCAAACCGGAAAGTTCGTCGCATTCCGCCTCCGAATTTTTCTTTGAAACTACAGTATCCCCGCAAACTTCTTGGCAATATTTATATCTCTCCTGGTTATCTTTTAACCTAACACAGTCATTATCGCAATCTTTTGAGGTTACTCCCCCTGATTCGGTAGAACTGGCGTTGGAATTGACGTTTATATTTTCGTTGCCGTTTTGGTTGCCGTTCATATTCTGATTATCGGTATTTTGTTTGTCTCCGCCCCCCAGATAATCACCCAGACTGTCAATAATAGAATTCTGGTTCCCGTTTCCCGCTTCTTGTTTCCCGTCTCCCGCCTTAAAATACCGGTCGCCAAAAACCACGTAAGCGTAGCCAATGACCGCCACCGATGCGGCCACAAAAATGACAGTGAGAAGCAAAGTTGATTTTTTCATAGTGAGTTTATAAAGTTAAAGTTTAGGAACTCTAATACTCTCCCTTAACATCCACTCCCGTGTAATAATGCTTAAGAATCCAAGCCCATGACTTGCCATCTTCCGCGTAGCCCAAGGCGCCATGCGCCGAAACTCCCCACATATGGTTGCCGCCTTCGCCCGGCTTCAGCCCTTTTTTCTTGCCTTTTTTATGATCCTTTACTGATTTTAGGTAAGAATATCCCTTTAGAGATCTGGTCTTTCCGTCGGTATAAGAGCAGTAGGGAGTAAGTGCCACCTCCCCGTCATAAACAACAATTTGCCCCCGTGTTTCCTCAGCCGCCTTGCGGATATTAGGATATTTTGTCTCCCAATCGTAACCGCGGTAAATCTGTGAACCGGCGTCACTGCGGATTTTAAATCCCAAGGGTTTATATTTTGTTGCATTCTTATAATACCAATAGCCGTAAGAGCGGAAAATAGTGGCCATCACCCGCACGTGATCGCTGGGTCCGGTACCGGTAGTTTCCCCCATACCCCAAACGTAATGTTCCATTGGCAATTCGTTAATAACCCAAATTTGGCTAACATTGTTTCCGTTGCCATTATAAATATCATCGCCGCGGTAATAGTTGGCCTCAATCTTGCCCCGGTAATGATCGTAGGAGCTGCCCGGCCGGTCAACATCAAAGACAAGAGAAGAGTTGTCTCCGTCCGTTGCGTCAAAAGTCACTTTGTCGTCAACGGAAGTATCGGCAATTGACCCGGAGACTTTCAGTTTTCCGTCATCGTCATAGGCCACTTTGGTCTCCGCTTCCGCTGTCACCTGGCCAAGCAGATTGCCGTCTTTGTTTTTTATGTTATAGGACTTATTGGCTTTGACTTTTAGGATACCGGACTTATCAAAATACCAGAGCCCCACCGAAATCTCCGGCCCTAACGAAGAACCTGAGGTTTGACTTGTTTGCCCGCTGCTGCTTTGCGCTATTTTCTTAGCTTTATTGTATTCCTTCCGGGTTATCTTGGGTAGATATTTTTGCCAAATTGACCGGTCAATTCCATTTTGCTCCAACATCCGCTGCCATTTAGTCACTTTAGCCGCTTGAGCCGTGCCAGATGGAACAACCAAAAAAATAAAAGTTGCTAACAATAAAAGCCACGAGAATATGTTTCTTTTTATATTTCTTTGCATAAGCAGAATTTACAAGCAATTTTTCTGCGCCCCTTATAATAACACTTTTTCTTTTCCTTGCCAACCCAAACTACTGAAACTTATAGATCGGAATATTTTTATATTGTGCGACTCTGTCATTCGACAGGGCAGGCTAATTGCTAACGAAACCTGTAGATTAAAATGTTTTTATATTGTGCGATTAATTGCAGGCCAGTCGGGTCAAAATTCACGTTGTCTTGGCCGCCTAACTGGGTGTTGGAAATTATCAAAGCCTCCTTATCGTTTTTAAGATCTTCAAAATTTTCCGTTCTTTTTAGTGAGGGTCCGATGGCCGCCCAATAATCCGGATTATACGGTGGCCAATCCACGTTATAGAGCGTAAATCGGTCAGCGCCAAGATAATACTTGGCAATGACATAATCAAAGGCGTTGAGAATGTAGAAACCATTATTTTTATACTTGTCCTGATTTTTGGAAAACTCATTCCATCCTTCAGAATACCCTAGTGGAATGGTTAAAAACAACAGGATAACGTAAAAACCCGCCGCCATTACCCGGTAGGGAAGCCGGATACGCGCCAGCCAGACCCCTAGTAAAACAAAAATAAAATAACCGGCCGGCAGCAAATATCGCGCCACAAAATAATACTTGCCCAAAAAGCCCAAAAACCAGACTAGGACCATAAAACCGAGAGACAATAATAGTACCGTTTCTAGAGACGAGGCATACCTCGTCTCTACACGAAATAAATATAAGACAACTGCTGTAATAAATATTGTTACAGCAATCCACATACTGATATCCGCGATTCCGTAAAACTCGTTCGGTCCCGGCATGCCAGAAGACATTTCGCCCAAAGGAGTACCAAAAATGAACATCTGGATATTCACCGCAATATCGCCGAAATTAGCCGGCCGGATCCAATCCAAGCTGTTACTGGCAGCGTTTTTCACCAAATGTTTTATAAAACTGGGAATCCAAGGAGTAAATATCAGCAGGGCGACGGCATAGCCAACCAAGATATTTTTATCCGGTAAAAAACTTTTGAATAACTCTAATAGTCGCTTCTTGCTAACTGGGAACTGGGAACTTAGTACTGGGAACTTATACATCCCGTACACCGCATAGAAAACTGGTATAAAAATAATCCCCATATAATGGGTAAGCGCCGCCAGCCCCAGAAAAAGGCCAAACAAAATGGAGTTTCTAGCGCCTAGTTTCCCTTTCCCAGTAGTTACAAAAGCTGAGATTGAGTACCGGGCACTGGGGACTGGGAACTGTTTTACTAAAAAATACGCCGCCATAATGATAAAAAACGCGAACATTGAATACATCCGCCCTTCCATGGAATACTGGATCGCGAAAGGAGAAACAGCCGCAATTATACCGGCATACAGTGCCGCTTTTTTATTAAATAATTCCCTAGTGAAAAGATAGACTGCGAAAATACACAGAACGCCAAAAATCACTGAAAACAGCCGAATGCCAAAAACGCTGTAGCCGAAAAAAGAAGCAAAAAATTTAAGCGCCAAATAATAAAGCGGCGGGTGCACATCCGCCATTATCATCTTAAGCATCCCCGTCCAGCTCTCCTTCACCGCGATTCCCGTAAACGCCTCGTCGTACCAAAAATCCCGCCGGTTGAGCTGCCAAAGCCGCAAAGCCGACGCTAATATTAAGATAAGATAAAAAGAATATTTTTTAACATATTTCATAAAAATTCCTTGACCTGTTATAATAATAGTAGTATAAAGCTCAGTTAATAAAAGGGAGTTAAGGAGGCCTCCTAAAGAACGCCGAAAACTAGGAGAGGATTAGTTGGGAAAATCACAAATCTTTAGTTGGAGGTGATTAATGCGAAAGGAAACTGGCTGCTGGGACCACGGAGGAGGAACGGCAAATCTCCTTCCGGAAGAAAAAATCCACAACGAAAGGGAAGCTCTTGGCCTCTTTGAGGAAGAACAATCCCTAGCTTTGGGAGACGGATTGCCCGCGGCCGTTAAACCAGAGAATTACGGCCGGATAATGGCCGCCCGGCGTTTTGAGCGGCTCACCCGACCGCCCTCTTCCGATGAATGATGAATAATTAATGATCTTCCGTACAATCGCCCTCGGTTATCTCCGCGGGCTTTTTCTTTCCCTATCTTTTTGTTTTTTTCTCCATCCTCTCCAGTACTTTCTGTTGATGCTCCAAATAAGCTAGGATTGTTCCAATTTCTCTTTCCGCCTTCACATTAATTTCAAAGTCCGCCTCGTCCCGTATCCCTGAATACTTCCCCTGTAGGTTTTGGCCAAGCAATATTAGCGGCATTAGGAGAATTTGAATGGCATTGGAGATAATAAGCCAAAGCACGAAAGCGGGGTAGGGATCAAAGCGCAATTCCACGGGAGCCAAAAGATTCCAACCAACCCACAACACTGTCCAAATAAGCATAGCTAGAAAAAATCCCACCGTGCCGACTTTTTCCGTTACCCAAAGGGCAAACTTATCTATCCCTTTCAAATTTTCGCGGTAAGTCCGGTTAATGTTGTAAAGCGGCTTGCGCAAAGCTTTGATCTCTTCCAAGGTAGGGAGGATTTTTTTAGACATGATAATTAGATTTAGGATTTAAGAATGAATAAAATTGCTACCTTCCATTTCCGGAGGTATGCCAGCCCCAATCATAGGGGGTTCTAAGTGTTCCTATTCCCACGGTTTTTACAGCTTCCTTAACAATAGCTGTAGTTTGAGAATTTACAGGAAGTTTTTTTCCTTGCAAATCAGTTAGATAAATATCCGCCGCATTGCCATAGGCGTGTTGTGATGTAATGTTTGTTCCCTCAACTATCGCTCCCGGACGGAAACCACTAACTAATGCTATTCTATATCCCTGATCTTTTAAGGTGTCTGATAATCTTTTAAGCCCGGGCATAAATTTAGGATCAAAAAAATCATCATTGGTTTTCTTAATAAATGTTCCATCGTCAGCTTTTACCAGCCCCATTCTCTTAGCCTCTCTTTCCAACGTATTTCTGGGTTCAAAATTGGAATCGCCGGCTGTTCGCGCCTTTAAAACTTGCTCTTCTGAATCTAACGTGTTATCGGTAGTCTTACTAGAGTCATTCTTGTCTGCTTTGGGGTCAACTGTTTTCTCCTTGCCGTCTTTCCCGACCACTTTCGTTCCTTGAGGCGCTTTCATAGCATCTTTGTCTTTTTCAAGTTTTTCTTTTTGCTCGTCCGTCAACTCTTTTTGCCCTTTTTCTTTCCTTTTTTTGTCAACATTTTTAATTACCTTCTCCTTATCGGGAATTTTTACGTAACTGTCTTTTCCCAAAACACCTAATCTTGCTTCCCAATTTTTATCCAATTCAAGCTTACCCGTGTTTTCATCATAACTAAAAACTTCCTGGATCGCTTTGTCGCTCATCAGAAAAGGATCTTTAGGAGAACCATTGCCGCCATCAAAAGCCTCTTGCATGCTTAAAGGTTTTATGGTTGAAGTTGGCGTTGAAGAAAGATCCCCCGTGTTGTTTGGAGTTCCGGTGTTTCCTCCCCTATTGCAACTGTCACAACCGCCACCGGGTTGACCACCGCCGCTATCGCCACCGCTACTATCACCACTGCCGGAAGAGCTTGACCCGCTTCCTCCTCTATTAGAGGAAGAACCAGTAGAGCTTGGTGGAATTGGCTGGCTGGGAAGGTTTGGCTGTTGTATTTGAGAAATTGGATTCGGTTGGTTCATTGATCGCTGGCATTGCTCATTAAGTTCTTTTTTTGGCTCGCACGCGTACTTGGTTCTTTTGCCGTCTTGGCACGCGTCTTGACCTAAAGGAGGATAAGTCACCATGTATACCCCCTCGCATCTGCTTGGAGGGCAAGCCATTTCATTTAATTTTAACTGGGAGCAGGAACAGCCGTAGTCGCTGCTAGTTTTACTCCTGTTGACAGTTTCACCCGCCGGCGTGTTGGGGCACTGGTCAATCCTGTCCGCCACGCCATCGTTGTCTTGGTCCGTTCCGTCATAATATTCCCCTAGATTTTCAATTTTCACACATTTTTGGTCTTTAAGGCAGGTCCCGGCGGGACATTGGCAACCCATTATCTCATCCTCCTTATCAGAACATAAGATTGTTGATTGGCCGCAAACTTCCTTTCTTGCCGCGCACTCGCTCTGGAATATTGTCACTGTTCCTCCGCTTTCTTCACAAGCTTCCCGGTTAAAAGATACATCGTTTTCCTGATTTTTGTCGTTTAAGACATAAATATTGTTTCCCTCCTTCTTTTTGTTTGCCAACAGCCCGATCACCTTGCCCATAAGGACTCGGGTATTATTACTGTTGATTTCCCCATCTTCATCCTTGAATTCCCCCAATATCCGAGGATTCTCTCCTTCAAGCACCACCATAAAA
Source organism: Candidatus Moraniibacteriota bacterium (assembly GCA_016867255.1). Lineage (GTDB taxonomy): Bacteria > Patescibacteriota > Minisyncoccia > CAIUEV01 > CAIUEV01 > VGKB01. Next base: position 193 of record VGKB01000016.1, on the reverse strand, counting down.
CTGTTTTCACCACGCACGATACTGACAATATTTTCCAAATTGGCGTCTTCGGCTCTATCTCCACTTCCCGCCACAAAATAACCTTTCTCTTGGCTAATAAAATTTTTTAAATCGTTTTCGCTTATTGATTTGTCGGTAGCGACAAATCTTATTCTTTGACCTGGTTTAAGAGACAAAACATCAGAAAGTAAAC
>VGKB01000015.1 GCA_016867255.1 Candidatus Moraniibacteriota bacterium | reverse complement strand
TCAAAGCAGGCTTCACAAAATCAAAATTAGGCAGGAATTTTGCCATCCAGTCTTTATTAGCGCTGTAAAATTGATTTTCAATGTTCCCGTCAGAGTAAAAATTGATCATCCCGGCGTATTCCTCCGCCGAGTAAAGATCCTGAAGTTCCGGTTCCAATTTTAATTTGGCGGTAGAACGGTAATGATTGAGACAGAATTTATCCCTCCTGTTTTTACGGGGAACTGGGAACTGTCTGTCCGTCCCTGCCTCGCTGGCTCGCCTTGCCAAAGTCTTCGGCGAAGCGCAGGCCGGCGGACGGTAGGCAGGGGAACTGAAAACTATCTTTTTGTTTTTTGTCTTCTTTCCCAGTAAAAACGCTATTGCTGTCATAAAAAATCTTACCGTCCAGACTCGGTTTTTATCCGTTAGGATTAAAAAATCAATGTCGCTTCTGCGTCTGCTGGTCTTTCTAGCCACGCTGCCGCAGACGAAAAGGCCGCGCAATCCGGGAACGAAGCGGAATATTTTTAGGGCTTTACGAACCAGATTAATTTTCCGCTGAGAAATTTTTTCCCACTGAATGAATTTCATGTAACTTGATTTTTTTTCTACGCTGGTCTTGATTTGCTTTGTCATGTTACATGTTACATGTTTCAAGCTGCATGATTTCAGCCAGTAAAGCCCCTTTTGCTCAGTTGCGATACCTTCTTTTACTAATTCATCCAAAATATCTCTTATCTCCGACAACTTGGGACTTTGTACCCCGTGTCGAAACACGGGGCATGCTTTATACTTTGTACTTACCATGTACCTTCCCGCCTGCACCAAAGTAAGCGGTGTCTTCAATGCGCTGTAATAAGCCAAAGTGGCGAGAACAGATTTTTTTAGAGTATTGATATTTTTTTTATCCATTCCAAAATTTTAAGCCGTCCTAGGATTTTATAATTTTTTTAGGAGTTTGTCTTGCAGAAACAAAAAGCTGCTTGGATTTCCTCTGGGCTTATCCTTGTTTATCTTTTCTTTTTATTAGCGCCGCTAAATATGAGTTTATGTGGCAGCTAACTATCTAGAATAGCATAGTGAGATTGACTCTGCCTTGGGCGTCAATGTTTCTGACTTTTACTTTTACTTCATCCCCTTCTTTCAGGTGATCCCGAATATTTTCAACGCGTTCTTTTTTGATCTGGGAGATGTGGACCATTCCGTCCTGGTTGGGAGTAAGTTCAACGAAAGCTCCAAAATCAAGGATTTTCACTACTTTTCCGGTGTAGATTTCTCCCACTTCCACCTTTTTGGTCAATTCCTTAATGATTTCAACAGCTTTTTTGAGAGAGGGCTCGTCTTCAGACGATATTGAGACGGTGCCATCCTGTTCAATGTCAATTGTAACGCCGGTTTTGTCAATAATGTCGTTAATTACTTTTCCGCCGGGGCCGATTACGTCCCGGATTTTGTCTACGGGGATGTTGAAAATTTCTACTCTCGGAGCGTAAGGCGATAAATTCTTCTTTGGCTCGGCGATGACTTTAGCCATAGCTTTCAAAATCGCCAGCCGGGCATTTAGGGATTTACTTAAGGCATCTGTAATAACTTCTAGCGGAAGGCCTTTTAGCTTAATATCCATTTGAATAGCCGTAATCCCGCTGTTTGTTCCCGCCGCTTTGAAGTCCATATAGCCGGAAAAATCTTCCATGGCGCAAAGATCGGTAAGGACGGTATATTTGTCTTTATCCGGATCATACATCAACCCCATCGCAATGCCCGCTACGGGCTTTTTGATCGGGACGCCGGCGTCCATTAGAGCCAGAGTACTGCCGCAGACGCTTGCCATGGAAGTGGATCCGTCGCTCTCCATGATTTCCGTGTGCATTACGATTGTGTAAGGAAACTTTTCTTTGTCGGGAATTACGGGAATAAGCGCTTTTTCTCCCAAAGCGCCGTGGCCAATTTCCCTTCTGCCGGGCCCGCGGAGTGGCCGACATTCCCCGGTTGAGTAGGGGGGAAAACTGTAAAAATGCATATAGTGTTTTTTGGTATCAATATTGTCTTCCATGCCGTCAAGAAGAAGAGCGCTTCCCGGGGAGCCGAGAGTCGTTGCCGTTAATCCTTGGGTAAAACCGCGGGCGAAGACGGCGCTGCCGTGAGTGCGGGGTAAGATCCCCACTTCAATTTGAAGCGGCCTGATTTCGTCAATTTTTCTTTGGTCTATCCGTTTGCCTGTTTTGATAAATAAAGCCCGAACTTCTTCTTTAACGATTTTATCAATGGCTTCAGAAAACTGTTTTTCTAATTCGTCTTCTCCTGCCACCGGGGCATTTTTCGTCTCTTTAAAACCTTCCGCCAGGGAAATCAGTTTTGGCATCAAATCAACTTTTATTTTACTTAGACTTTTTTCAAACTCCAGCTTGTTCCCGTAATTTTTAATTAAGCTCTTAATTTCTTCCCGGCTTTCTTTGTCGGCAATGGCATAAATTTCTTTGGGTAATTCATAAAGTTTGACTTCTTTTTTGTTTTTTCCCGCTTTTTCCCGCAATTCTTCTATAAGCGCGGTAATTTTTTTTGATTCCTTCTGGGCCAGCTTAATGGCTTCTAGCATCGTTTTTTCCGGAATTTCTCTTGCTCCGGCTTCCAGCATGGCGACCTTGCCTTCTTTAGTGAATACTGCAGTGATGTCAAGGTTATTTTTTCCGTTTTCGCTCAGTTTGGGGTTTAATACTAATTTTTCTTCAATTAAGCCGATTTTTACTCCCGCTAAAATGGTTTCCAGAGGGATATCAGAAATGGCAATGGCGGCGCAGGCGGCGGCTAAGGCCAAAAATTCCGGGTCGTTTTCCCGGTCAAAACTGAGAGCAGTGAGGATTATTTGAACCTCATTGCGCATTCCATCCGGGAAGAAAGGCCGAATACTACGGTCAATCAGGCGGCCCGTTAGGATTGATTCGTCCGTAGGTTTGCCTTTGCGTTTCATAAAACGGCTGCCGCGGACCTTGCCGGCGGCATAGTAGTTTTCTTCGTAATCAACGGTTAAAGGGAAGAAATCTACGTTTTCCAATGGTTTTTCACTCATCACGGCGGTAGCCAAAATTACTGACTCTCCGTAGGTGGCAAGTACTGACCCGTTAGCTTGTTTAGCCAGCCGACCAGTCTCAAAAATCAACTCCTGTCCGCCAACACTGGTGGAAACGCGTGAAACACTTTCTTTATTTTTTTGCTGCATTTGATGTTTTTATGGGATTAGCGGACAGATTCCGCGAGTAAAATTTGCTTGAAACATGAAACATAAAACATAAGTTTCAAGCTTCCTGCCTACCGGCCAGGCAGGCAAGTTTCAAGTTTCAAACGGAACTACTCACAGAACCAGCCCTTAATAAACTGCTTATTTATTCTTCAATTTTAACCCCGCCGTTATCTTTGCGTACGCTTCCTCATTAGTGTGTTTTAAGTAATCCAAAAGTTTTCGGCGGCGGACAACCATCTTTAGCAGCCCTCGTCGGGAATGCTTGTCTTTCTTATTTTTAGTAAGGTGGGCTGAAAGGCGGTTTATTCTCTCAGTAAGTATGCTTACTTGCACTGCGGCCGATCCGGTGTCCTTTTCGTGCAGTGCCGCTTTCTTGATGATCTTTTTCTTCTTTTCTCTGCTTAGCATGATAACTTTTTAGCTTATTATTCGTAGTCGTTGCATTTATAACACGGTTTTTTGATTATCTCAAATTCCAAAATAGTCTCTTTTGAAATTTTACTGTATTATTTATTTAAATTGATTTTAATGTCCGTCAAAAAAACAAATGTCCGGTGATGACCAAAACAAAAACAGCAATCCCGATGCCGAGGGGAGAAAAGGAGCGACTCTTAATATGGAGAATATCGCGATAAACACGATGGGGGAGGATCTGAATAAAAGCGGGATAAAGGAAGATGACAAAACCGGCTGGCTGAATTTTATTGCCAAACATAAGAAGAATAGCGGTTCGGCGCCGGCGGGGAGTGGTCTTCCAGAAGCAAAAAAATCTGTTCCGACGGAGGAAGCTTCTCACAGTGTCTTGGACAAAGAAATAGACCAGTTCAAATCGGAAAGCGGAGAAGGGGCAGGGCCAGCCGAACCACCGCTTAATTTACCGGTTGCCGGGGCAGAGAAGGAGAATAAGACCGCTAAAAAAGATAGTGCTGACCTTGATCCAGGAAAGCAACTGATGGATAGTTTGGTTGATAAATCAAATCAAAAAATCCCAATGCAGGAGACAGATCAAGCTTTGCCCAGTTTGAAATTTGAGGAAGAAAGATCGGACCGGGAGAAAAAAACTGCTACATTAATCAAAAACGGCGTAGCCGCTAAAACTCCCTTCAAGCCCGCGACTCTAAAGGATCAATTAAGCGGCGTCTTGGAAGGCAGAAAGATTGATCCAGAAAGGCTTGAGGCGGATCCCCGGGGAAAGCCAGCTTTGGTTATCAAGGATGAAGGAGCTTTTAAGGTGGCTGATACCGAGACGGCGATTAAGAAAGAGGAAGAGGAGCAAAACCCTTTCTCAGCAAAGCTTCAAACTAAGCCGCTGGAGAACAAATCACTCCTCTCATCGGTGGAATCTGCTTTGAATTATTCCGCTTCGCCTGAATTTGCCGCTAAAAGAGAAGAAACAACGGATGGCCAGGAAGAGAACAAAGTAGTGGACTTAAGAAGTGGTCAAAATCAACCCCGCCAACCGTTTTTCCAAGAAATATTGCAGAATAAGAAACTTTTAATTATCATCGGCGGCGGCGTGGGCGGATTAATCGTGCTGATTATTATTCTCGCGGCGGTATTTTCAGGGAGCGGCAAAACCAACAAACCTCAAACCGTCGTCTCCAATCAAAACGGGAACGAGAATCAAAACCCCGTTACTCCCATTAAGCCAGTGGTTGCGCCGCCCGTAACCCAGCCGGTAGAAGTGTTAGATTCCAAGGAATTCTTGCCCACCACACATAATGTCACTATTGAATCTATTGCCGACCTCTCCGATCAAATTGACCGATTTAGACAGGGGCAGGCGGTTGCTAAGCAGACACAACTTGTTCTCTTAAAATCGGACGGCTCGGCCGTTTCTTTTGAGGATTTAATTGAAGCGGAAGAAATAATTATTCCCAGCCGAATTTTAGCGGAGCCGAATCGCGAGCAAGCCCTTCTTTTCGCGGATTTTTTCAAAGGAAAGACAGTTTTAGGTTTAGTTATCCCGGTGAAAAGCAGTGAAAGCCAGATTATTAGTGATTTGAAAGTATGGGAAACCACCATGACGTCTGATTTAAAATTTCTCTGGAAAGGGATTCAAATTGACAATCCAAACGCTTATTTTGCCGATAGCCAACTGTTTACCGGTGGACGCTTCGCTTTGATTGACAAAGCCCAAGGGCTTTCCTTGGACTATCTTGTGGAAAAAGGATATATCTTTATAACTTGCGGGAAGGACAGCATGACAATTCTTAAAGACCAATTCATTCCTCCGGCTGCCGATCCCGGCAGTTCGGGAATCAAAGAAAGCAGTACCGCCGTATCGGGAATAAACAGTAACAGCAACGCCCTGAACCAGACGGAACAGGGCAACGTTGCTTCGGAAGCAAATGAGAATTTAAACAGCCAGTAGTGAAAGTGTAAAGGACAAAGTACAAAGTAAAAACAAAGAGAAAAAAACAAGCTCTAAACAAATTCTGAACTTTAAACCTCAATCGTAATTTTTACTTTTAGATAGTTACGAAACTCCCCATTTTAATTTTTTTGTGGGACGTCGCTTCGCCGCAGACGGCGAGCTAGATACAAAAAATTTAAAAAGTTGAGTTTTGTAACTATTAGTTTGTTCTTTACATTTTAAGCTTTAGAATTTTTCTTACTTCTTTCTCTTCGTCCCAGGGGATTTTTTTATTACCTATGCACATATATTTTTCTCCACCTTTGCCGCAAAGTATTACGGTATCTCCCGGACAAGCCAAACTAATAGCTTTGTGAATTGCTTCCCGGCGGCTTATAAATTTAAAACAGTTGATTCCTTCCTCAAATCCTTTTTTTTCAAGCACTCCCTTGAAAACTTCATCGTTGATTTTCCCCGGATCTTCATCGTAGGGATCTTCAGTCCCGACTATGACGTAGTCGCTGTATTTTGCTGCGACTAAACCCATAACATGCCGTTTCCACTTATCCCTGCCTCCTCCTTGGGCGCCGGTAAGGCAAATTAACTTCTTATCCTTAGGCAGCATCTCCCGGCAGGTCTCCAGTACGGATCTTAAACTTAGCGGCTCATGCGCGTAGTCAAGGAAAATTCTGAATTTAGCACCGGTATCATTAAGTTCCGCCAATCTTCCCGGTGGCAGGGCCAGGCCATCAATGGTTGTTAAAATATCAGTGAAGGGGACTTCTAGGGAGCGGGCGGCGGCAAAAGCCAGGAGGAAATTCCGAATATTAAATTTGCCCAAAAATGGCGTTTTTATGCCAAACTGCATAGCCAGTTCTTTCTTATTGCCTCTTTTCACTATCCATTCTTGGATATTTACCTTTCCGGCATCCGGCTGGGAATGCCCTTCAATGGCATAGCGGATGCCAAGGTGGGGGTTTCTCCGCCAATTTGTTGAATCAAGGGAAACACCCCATTTTTGCTTGGCGGGACAGGATAAAAAATATCTAACTTTTTTGTCATTAAGATTAAGTACGTGGATGTTTTCACATTGCCGAAAAAGTTTTTCTTTGGCTTTGCGGTAATTTTCAAAACTGCCGTGTCGCTCAATGTGTTCGGGGGAAAGACTGGTAAATACCGCCGCATCGTAACTTAAAAAGCGCTGCCGGTGCTGAAGGATACCCTCAGAGGTCGTTTCAATAACGGCGTACTTGATCTTACGGCGGAGCGCCTTGCGCAGAAACTGCGGCAGGAAAAACCTTCCCGGCATGCCCATTTTGGTTAGATTGGGAATAATTTTTTCCCCTAAAGCGAAAAAAGTGGTGGAGACTAGAGCGGTATTATGCCCCGTATTTTTTAAAATTTGGTAAAGGAGATAAGCAGTAGTGGTTTTCCCTTTAGTACCGGTAACGCCGATCACTTTCATTTTGCGGCTGGGGAAGAAATAAACTACGTTGCCCAACAGGGCAAGGAGAAGATGGTATAAGTTAAAAATTGGCTGCGGAATGCGTTTTTTAATTTTTTGAAACATATTCTTTTGGCTTGCTATTCCCATTTATAATTCTCAAACACCCATTTGCCAATATTCTTCGTGTCTTGGACAGCGGAATTTTGGGACTTTGCTCCCATTGTAACAACGATGATTTTCTCTTTGCCGTTTTTCTTATTTTGCAGTTTAGTTATTAGGTTATTGCCGACCTCCGGCAGATAGCCGGTCTTTGCCGCAAGCGTCTTGAAGGCACTAATTTTTCGCTTGACGATGGTGCTAGTATGGGTAACCGTTTTTTTGCCTTTGCCCCCGTTTATTTTAAAGGAATATTTTTTCCGCGCGCTGATGTTGCAAATTTGGTTATTGGCAAAGACCTTCCTGCCTATTAAAGCCAGCTCCTCGGCGCTTCCGGTGTTGTTGGGAGAAATGCCGCAAGCGTCTACAAATTTAGCGCCCGGAGCGCCAGCAGTATCCGCTAAGTCGTTCATTTTATCAATAAAGCTATTTTTCCCAAGGCCGCTTAAACGGATTAGAGCAGTGGCTGAATTATTCGCTGATCCAATCAAACTTGCGTAAAGAAAGTCTTTTTGTTTGGCTTTGGTTCCTACGGGCAGGCGCAGTCTTCCTCCGCCCGCCTCGTCGCCTTGTTCCATCCGGGCGGTTTTGTCTAAATCAGGGCCTTCACTTAAAAAGACGTAAGCTCCTAATATTTTGGTGATGCTTGCTACAGGATTCTTCTCGTTTTCTCTTTTGCCAAACAGCAATTCACCGCTCTCTTCGTCAATTGCCGCGGCAGAATAAGACCGAATTTGTGATGGCTTAATTTCCTTGAAGTTTTTAATTTTACTTGCCTTAGCGCTAACGCTTGAGAAATTAACAAAAAACAAAGAACAAGTTACAAATAAAGTACAAAGTATAAAGTACAAAGTACAAAACTGGCATTTTGTCAATTTGTCCTTTTTTTGTACTTGGTACTTTCTTTGCTCTTTATTCTTTATTGTTTGTTCTTTAAGCATCTAGTTTTCCTTTAGGTATTCCATAGGCAGCGTAAATTCTTTTCCTTTCACGATCTTCCCGGCCAGCAGATCTTTTGCAATCGCATCTTCAATTTGTTTCTCTATTGCCCGACGCAGTTCTCTCGCGCCAAAGACCGGATCAAACCCAACCTGGGCCAGTTTGTTTTGAAAAGCGCGGTCGTAAGAGATCAGTATTTCTTTTTCTTCCAGTCGTTTTTTGAGATCAGAAAGGGCCATCCCGGCGATTTGGATTAAGTCGGCTTGAGAAAGGGGATGGAATAACACGATTTCATCAAATCGATTTAATAATTCCGGTGAAAATATCCCATCCTTTTGGATTTTATCCACCACTGTTTTTTTGAGAATGTCCCCTTCCTCATTTTTGCGGACTAATTCTTGGACTAATAGGGCTTCGGCATTGGAAGTGGCAATGATGATGGTTTCCCGGAAATTGAGCTTAATACCGGTGCCGGTTTTGGCAATTCCTTCCTCCATTATCTGGAGAAGCAGCTGATGGACTTCATTGGCGGCTTTTTCCAGTTCGTCTAGAAGAATTAAGCTAAAGGGAGTTTTTACTAATATTTTGTGGAAGTATCCTTCAATTTTCCCCTCAGCGTCGCCGAGCAGTTTTGTTATGGCGTTTTCTTCCTGATATTCTGACATATCCAGCCGAGCCATATTCTCTTCCCCGGAAAAATACAGTTTGGCTAAAGTCTCTGCCGTGTGGGTTTTTCCCACGCCGGTCGGCCCTAAAAACAGAAAACAGCCGGCCGGTCTTTCGGGGCTGGAAAGGTCCAGCCGCCGCCGGCGCATGGCGCTTGCCACTGCCGCGATCGCCTCCTTTTGTCCGACAATCCTTTTTTGCATTTCCCGTTCAAGGTTAAGCAGTTTTTCTTTTTCCTCATTTTCCAGCTTGCCGGCGGATTGGCCGATTTTTTCGCTGGCGTACAGATTAACCTCGTTCTCCTTGATAATGTGGTCGTTGGGGCGGTTGTCGGCTAAGAAATTTATAGTCTCTTCAAGGAATCCGAGAGCCCTTTGCGGCATCGCCCGGTCTTGCAAATAGCGGTAGCCGGCTTCCAAAGCTCTTTTTGTCGCGCCGTAAGTGATTAATTTTCCAAATTTTTGTTCCAGCGCAAAGCTTTTCTCAATCATTATAATCAGCGAGTCTTCTAAGCCGGGCTCTTCCAGTTTTATTAGTTCAAAATATTTTACTAATTGGGGTTTGTCCTGTAGAACTTGGTGAATTTCACCGGGGGTAGCCAAGGTAACAATTTGCAAACCGGTATTATTTAGCAAGTTAACCAAGATTGTTGAGATGTCCGCCTGCCCCAAATCACTCTCTTCTTGTGATGAAGCAAGGTAGCTGCTCAGTGAAGGAATAAATAAGATGACATTGCCGGCGTTAACTGCTTCCAGCAGCGCCTTTTGGAGCAAAAGCACTTTCTCTTCTGTGAAGTTGCTGGCCGCCAGTAAGTTATCCAAATGAAGTTCCATAATTTTCTTGCTTAGTAAGGCAGGGGGAACATCGCGATTGTCAATATCAAAGGATAGGTTCTCAAGAAGCCGCTCCCGCTGGGTGCCGGCTTCTCCAACGATTACTACGTTAACGCCGGTATTTTCTGCCAGATAGTTTTTTAAAATCTTCAATTCCCTGCTGTTTATTGAGAGACCGGAACTGTTTCCCAGCGGCTTTATGGTCCTCGCAAAACGGTTTAAGGTAAAGGTCCAGCCAAAGACCCAGTCTTCAGTAAATGGTTTTTGGGAAAGCAGATTTTCTCTCCGCCACCAGCTTCTTTTTTTAGCGCCGGCAATCTGCCTTTGAATTTCATAATCAGTTATCTTGTCAAATTCTTCCCGGGTAAGACGGGCACCGACGAGAATTTTTCTTAACTTCTCATTTATCCAGGCGTCTTTTAGAATCGCCGGCGGGAGCAATAAGTGAGCGCATAATGATTGAAACCAAGGGTCTTTGGGATTGGGCTTTTTCCGATCGGGTTTTAACAGCTTTGAGATTCTCCAATTTTTTCTGACCCTTAACTCAATTGCTGTAAGAAGGGCAATGGCAATTAAGCAGGCGATGACAGAAATAATGCTATTTATTTCATCGGCATTTATCTTTGGAACTAAATTTGCGGTCAGGAAGAGCAAATAGAATATTACCAGCGGCGCAGTTATCCAGACAGGAAAAAACACCGCGGCAAGCGCGAGCCAAAAGATTTCTGCCAGAAACCAAAGAATTATGGCTAGAATTTTGACAGTGAAGCCGATTATTCGGGCGAAAAGATTAAATCCGTGGCGTTTGAGCCATTCTCCGGGGTAAAACCCCTGTTTTTGCAAGAGGGTAAAATCTCTTTTCCACGGCCAAAAAAGCGTGCGCAGAAGCAATCTTACCGCGAAAATGTGCAGCAAAAAACGGCAAATTCGGCCGACAAAAATCCAGTAACTTCCGAAACCCTTTCCAAATCGCCAAAAGATATAATCCATCGCAATTTATTGAGTTTTTAGCGAAGCTTTTTAGATTCTTCTTCATTTTAAAATTATATTTCGGTAAAGTCGATATTTTTGTGCGCGGAAACATAAAAAAACAGGGCGTGGGGCCCTGTTGGTTAGCCTGTTGGTTAGATTAATCTTCATATTCGCCCTTTTTGATCGCGGTTCGCAATCTTTCCAGTCTTTTGTTAGTCCACCTTACTCCCGGCTCGGAGATCGCCCTGAGAAATTCGGATGCCTCGCCGTTGTTGGGCACTAAATTCCCGAACACTGTGTGAAGGGCATCGTGGAAAGTTTGAGGATAAAAAGTGACGTTTTCTTCTTCTTTATATTCTTCTCCCAAAAAATGTTCATCTATCCGGGAAGACGGAATAATGTGATGGACGCTTTCATTTTTTCCTTTTCCGTTTCGGCCTGTCCGCTTTCCTCCATTCCCTCCTTTGTGACGTCCGTTGTGGATAATAAGCTTTCTTCTGCCGAATGGCGGTATCTGGGATTCGTCCATAGGGCTCCTCCTGCGCTATGTTATTGTGACAAGGTACGAAGAGATAAGAACAGTTTAAGTGAAAATAACTTTTTTGTCAGATTTATTGGGGGTTGAGAGTAATGTCTTTGCGGGTCAGTCCGGAAACCGTAAGAGTGGTTTGGTAAGGGTCGTAGGCGTCTTTGGTTATGTCAAGCGTGTAAGTTTCGGCTGGATTTAAAGTCTTAGCCGGGTCTTCTATTTGAGGCAGGTAAGCTATCCCGTCGCTGTTAGTTTTGGTTTCCTGAAAGAAAGCCCCCGTTGAATCAGTAAGCTTTACAACCGCGTCCGCAACCGGGACTTCCCCTCCCTGTTCTTTTATTCTAACAACCAAAATATTTTCGGTTTTTTTGCCCATAGTAATTGTCTCTTCGGTGGTGGCGTCAGGAGAGACAATCCAAGGCAGAGAATTGCTTAGAGCTATTAATTCGTATTCATTATTAGAAATGGAGAAATTGTAAGGGCCCTTATGGAAATCGGGGCTATTCCAAATCCCTTCCGCGTCGGAAACTAAACTGGTTTCGTTGTAGAAATAAACTGATTGAGGGGCGGGTTCTACCGTTGTTCCGATGACCTTTCCTCCGTAAAGAGAAAAATTAAGATTGGGTAAAACATTGCCCAATGTGTCCAAAAAACGCAGTTTCAGATGGCCAATTTTGTCAATAATAAAAACCTTACTGGTGACTCCCCCTTCGCTTATGGCCAAGTGGGTGTCAATAGGCATAAAGGAGGTTTTAGGATAGGGCGGATAAGTGTTTGCCGGCATATAACCGTTTTTAGAGATGTTGACTTCATATTTTTGGTCGCTTTTAGGCACGCCCGGCAGAGTTAATGACCCGTTTTCATCGGTTTCTTCGGTGAGACTGACGTAAGGAGACACGGAATTATTGAAAATTTGAATTTTGCTTTCGGGGATGGGCGTGCCTTCTCCATTAACTGTGTTGATGATAAGCACGCCCATCCCCAAGTTTGTTTCAATTCTGGGCGGAGTAATCAGGGTATTTAGAACGACACTCTTTTCTTCCAGGTTAGTGGGCCAGTTGACTTTTACTTCAACCTGTTTGTAGTCGGCGGCCGCCGTGTCTTCCGGGGCCTTGCCGTCGTAGGCGTCATCAAGGTAGCGGACGCTGGTTTGGATGGAAAAATCAGTTCCGTTGTTTTCTTCGGTAATCAAAGGGGCAAGGTTGCCCGGCGGGATTCCTCCCTCAGTGCCTACTTCGGCGTATCGCATGGCGCGGATAGTTTCAATCCTTTTTTCCGCGATGGTGGCCGCCGCCGCCCGCAGGCGGTTATGAACGGACGTCTTCATCCCAAAAGCGTAAGCGGTGTAGATTCCCAAAGAAAGGACGGCAAGCAGAAAAATTCCTACCAGGGACTCAAGCAGGGTAAACCCGTGTTTTATTTTTATTTTTTTGGGCATTTGCAAGCTGTTGAAATTATAAATATTCTAGCATGGAAATAGGCGATTAGTAAATTAGTAATTCACTAGTCTCCTATAATTCTTCTGAGTTTCATTTAATAAAAATTTTATCTGGATTTAATCATTAATGCGGTAACGTATAATGGGTAATTTGTAATGAGGATAAATGAGGCGAATTTTATTTATTTTATGGGGAGTGGTTATTTTAAGAGCGATTATGCTATGTATCGGACTTGTTGGGACATCCTGTCCGGAGGGGGACATTTGCAATTTAGCCGGAAAGGAAGTAGAGATAATTGGCAAGGTAGTCTCTCTGCCGCAAGAGCGGTTGGAAAAAATGATTATTAGTGTGGAGGTGCAAGAAGTTGTTTCTCCTGGTTTGGGACAAGGACTCAATTCCGGCGTAGTCCAAATTGTCCTTTCCCACACGCGCTATAACTTATTTTACGGTGACCGGATCCAAATAAGCGGCAAAGTCAAGTTGCCCCAAAAAAATTCCGGGGATAACTTCTCCTTTCCTCTCTATTTGGCTGGGGAGGGGATTTTTTCCACAATTTACGATCCTAAGGTCAGCAAAGATATTTTCTGGGATCCATCTTTAAATTTAACCCTGAAGGAGAGATTATTAAGGAAATTATACTTGTTTCGCGAACGAATTCGGGACTCGCTGAACACCGGCTTGCCAGAACCGGATTCTGCAATATTAAACGCTATGGTTATTGGTGATCAAAGTGGTATTTCTCAAAAGCAGCGGACAATGTTTAGCCAGACTGGGGTTGTGCATATCCTCTCAGTAAGCGGGGCGCATATAACCCTGTTTTTAGCAATTTTGGTTTTTATTCTGAACAAAATATTTTCCCGGCGGAAGATAATTTTCTTTTTTGCCGCTTCTGGAATAGCTTTCTACATCATTTTGACCGGAGCGCCTGATTGTGCCGTCAGGTCAGGAATGATGGGAGTATTGGCTTTTTCGGCGCTTATAAGCGGGCGGCTGGCTGATTTTAAAAATTTGTTCTGGTTGAGCATGGCATTCCTGTTGTTAATGGATCCTTATTCTTTAATCGCGGATATTGGCTTCCAGCTTTCCTATCTGGCTGTCTTTGGCATGGTTTACGTTTTTCCACTTATAGACAAGGCGCTTGTTTGGGGCAGAGAAGGACTGTTTTGGAAGGGGATTAGAATTGTTTTACTTTCCACCTCAGTTTCTCTTGCCGTTTCCCCGCTAATTCTCTATTATTTTGGTGTAGTGAGCTGGATATCAGCCGCGGCTAATTTATTATTATTGCCATTTTTTTCACTTCTTCTCCCATTCGGTTTCTTGTTAGGGATTATGGGGTTGGGCGTTTCTTTTTTGGAGGGAATCATTTGGACAGATCCTTTGCTGTTTGCGATTAAAAATGTTGGCCATTTGGTTCATTTTATTTTTTACTTAATTTACCGCATTACTGATTGGCTTTGTTCTATCCCTTTGAGTTATTCACTGGGCACCATTAAAATTGGCTGGGTGGCGGTTTATTATTTTTTGCTGTTGGGAGCAGTTTTAGTTTTTCAACAATTACTTAGAAAAAATATTTTTCCCAGGAGGTTAAACTATTTTGGAAGTAAACGTTTTTTAGAAAATCCGAGAACGCCTTGCGCCGGATTTTTGAAATTATGGAAATTAAAGCGGCAGTTCAATAAAAAATTTGTTTTTATCTCTTGCGACAAAGCTTTAAAGCGGCTCTTATTTTTTTGGTTTTTAGTTGTTGGTTTTTTGTTCTCGGTCTCGGTTAGTTACTTGTATTCTTCCTCCCGACCTCCTCGTCTGGCAATGTTGGATGTTGGACAGGGGGATGCGTTCCTTCTATATTGGCCGCGGTTTCATTTCCAAATTCTCTTGGACGGAGGTCCGGGGCGAAGGGTTTTAGCCGAATTGGGCGAGACAATGCCTTTTTATGATAAGAAAGTGGAAATAATTATATTGTCTCATTTCCATCAAGATCATTTGGAAGGGTTAATTAGCGTGTTGGAGCGGTATCAGGTTAATTACGCTTTTTTGTCTTCCCTGCCTCCGGCAGAACCTCCTGAACTTTGCGGGACGCTGTGGGAAGATCTGGCCGAAAAGAAAGTCGCAGTCGTGGTTTCCAAGAGGGGCCAAAAGATATTTTTTAGTACTGCTAATAAAAAAGTGACTGAACTAGAATTTTTGACTCCATTTTTTGACTATTCCAACTATAGGATTATTGATATCAATGACCAAAGTGTGATTTTTAAAATGAATTATCCCAGACAAATTTTGTTTATGGGTGATGCGAGTGTCAAACTTGAGAAGAGTATTCTTGACAAGGCGGCTTGTCCCCAGAATGGTGAAGAAGCGTGCAAAATAAGGGCGGAAGCACTAAAAATTGGCCACCACGGCAGCCGCTTTTCCAGCTCAAATGTATTTTTGGACGCCGTGCAGCCCCGGATCGCTCTCATTAGTGCCGGAAAAAATAATCTCTTTGGCCATCCCTCTCCCGCTACGATAAAAAAATTGGAAGAAAAAGAGGTACAGATACACAGAACGGATTTAGCTGGAAGGGTGGAAATTGAATTGACCGAATAGAGTTGGTTTTTCAGTATTTTTTATTGTTTTCGTTTGTTGGTCCAAGTCAGAGACTTAGGCCGATTATTTGAGCTTAGACTAATTTTTTCGATACAAAGCGTCCCGCAAAGCATTTAATTCGCGCAGCGCCGTTTCGTCACGCTTAATGAGGTCCCTAATTTTTCGGTAAGAATGCATAACAGTGGAGTGGTCTTTTTTTAAGAAATCTCCGATGGTGGGATAAGAAAAATGCCCTTCTTTGCGCATTAAATAAATGGCCATCTGACGAGGCCTTACGATTTCACTGCGCCGGCTGGAACCCAGTAGCTCTTCAGACTTTTGGTTATAAAATTTGGCTACTTTTTTGATGATATGGGGCATAGTAATGGCCTGTTTTTGGGCGGCACTTAAGATTGTAGCCAAGACCATTTTGGCGCTGGGTAAATTAAATTCCCAATCTTGCAATTGGCAGCTGGCAACGAACTTGTTTAGGGCCCCCTCTAATTCGCGGATGTTATTTTGGATGTTGGCGGCAATGTAACCTAACACGTCTTGCTCCAACTCCACTCCTTGATTTCTAGCTTTGGCGTCTAAAATGGCAATGCGAGTTTCCAAATCTGGTTGGGAGATATCGGTCATCATGCCTCCCTCAAAGCGGGAGCAAAGCCGATCTTCCAAATCGTGGATTTCCCTGGGAGGACGATCGCTGCAAAGCACGATTTGCCGGCCGGTCTGGTGGAGAGTGTTGTATGTGTGGAAAAACTCCTCTTGGCTTTTTTGCTTGCCGCCTAAGAACTGGATGTCATCAATAAGGAATAAGTCAATCTTTCGGTACTTTTCCTTGAATTCAGTCATTTCTTTTTTGCGGATGGAAGTTACAAGCTCGTTGGCAAAGTTTTCCGCGCTGGTATACTTTACTTTAGCGCCGCGATTACGCGCCAACACTTCATTGCCAATGGCCTGAAGTAAATGGGTTTTACCTAATCCCACCCCTCCATAGATA
>VGKB01000014.1 GCA_016867255.1 Candidatus Moraniibacteriota bacterium | reverse complement strand
AAACAAAATTTAAGCCGGCTGCCCTCCCAATTCCGTAAGCCGCCGCTATTTTTTCTTTTCCCGCTGATTCCCAGTCCTGCATCTGCCAAGAGATCGGGGCAGAGAAGTCAATGAGATGCCACGGCGTGTTCTTGGAAAGTTTCCCCGCAATAAATTTGGCCAGCCCGCCAAGCATTTGAGGATCGTCGTTTAAGCGTGGAATGACAAGCGTTGCAATTTCCAAATGAATTCCCGCATTACAAATTGCTTCAATATTTTCCAAGACTGGCGCCAATCCTCCCTTGCAGTGGGACAAATAAAAGCGCTGGTCAAAGGACTTAAGATCCACGTTGACCGCGTCAAGAAGCGGAAGGACCAACTCCCGGGCTTTTTCGGAAAAAAATCCGTTAGTTACCCAGACATTTTTTAATTTGGCTTTTCGGGCTAACCTCATTACCGCAAGGGCGAATTCTAAAAAAACGGTCGGCTCGTTATAGGTGTAAGCAATGCCGACGCAATCGTTTTCCAGCGCTTGATTGACAATCTCCGCCGGTTCCACCTCGGAAAAGCTGTTTCTTATTTCCCAGAGGGCTTCCGGCCGGCTGTGAATTAGCGAGGAAGTTTGGGAAATCTCCCAGTTGTGACAATTGGGGCAACGGAAATTACAGCCAAAACTGCCGAAAGAAAGAAGCTCCTCGCCCGGAAAGAAATGGTAAAGCGGCTTTTTTTCCACCGGATCCGCCGCCAGACTGGTCACCCGGCCGTAATTTATCGCGTACAGCTTGCCGCCCAGATTCACGCGGGTGCCGCAAAAACCGACATTCTCTTTTCGTAACTCTCCTGGAATTCCACCGTTTATTTTCCCTTTATAAGCAGAAATGACACAACCACGAGAACACAGATCACACCGACAAACGCCGGATTTGAGAGGGGAGAACAATAAAGCTTCTGGCAGTTTCATAGCTCAAATGTCAAATGTCAAAACTCAAAACCCCATCTTGAATCTCAAAAGCCAATTGTCAAGAAGATTTGAATTTTGAAATTCCGTTAAAAAAATTTATCCTGCTTCCCTCCATTTATTACGCTTTTTACCAGTCCGTCCGCTTCTTGGTTATTCTCCCGCGGCAGATAAGCAAATTCCACGCTTTTATATTCCATCATCAAATTCCAAACCTTAACAAAAAGAGGGATAATTTTTTTGTCGTTCAGCTTAAAATTATGGTTTAGCTGATTCACCATCAACTGGCTGTCGGCGTAACACTTCACTTTAGCTTTTTTAGCGTTTTTACCGCCCAGCAGCGCTTTGGTTTTTTTAAGCGCAAAGGCCAGCGCCTCATATTCGGCTTCATTATTAGTCCCCTCGCCAATGTCCTCAGCGTAAGTCTTCTTTTTGCCGGCATACTCAATTACCGCTCCGATAGCCGAAGGGCCCGGATTGCCAATAGAACCACCGTCGGTGTGGATGATAATATTCATGATGTTTAATAACAAAAGAATTACATTAAAATATTTTCTGAAAATGCCGCATTAATAAATAACAAATAGCAAATCACAAGTTCCAAACAAATTTCAAATTAAAAATTTCAAAGAGATTCTTCAACTTGTAATTTGGTGCTTGAAAATTGTCTGGAGCTTGAAATTTGATGTTTGAGATTTTTTCATGCATTAAACTAGTGGTTTCTTCAACTTCCTCTCGCTCAACTTCTTTATCGGCGCTATGGATTTATCCAACTTTTTTACTCCCGCTCCGGCAAAAGCCACCGTAACCACATTTTCCTCCTGGCTCACCACCACTCCTTTGCCAAAAGCCACATGGAAAACTGTATCGCCATCTTTCCAGTCTACACTTTTTGATTTGCTTACGCCAGTTTTTCCGTCTGATATTGTAACCGACAGTCTAATTTCGTCCCCAATTTCGTTTTCCATTTTCAATTTTCCATTCTCCATCTTTTCAGTCAGCTCCTCCGGAATGTCCCTAACAAAGCGCGACAAAGAATTGACTTGTAAATTGCCAAAGATACGCCGGGTCTTGGCGTGGGTAAGAAATAAACTTTGTTTGGCGCGGGTGATTCCCACATAGCAAAGCCGCCTTTCTTCCTCCATTTCCGCAGGGTTAACGGTAGAGCGGTTGTGGGGGAAAATTCCTTCTTCCATCCCGGCAATAAATACTCGCTTAAATTCCAGTCCTTTAGCCGCGTGGAGGGTCATAAGGTGAACCCGATTTTTCAAGTCTTGCGGGTCCCTATCCTCCCCTGCCATTAAGCTAATCTCTTCCAAAAACTTTGTGAGTGTTTTGATAGTCACTCCCTCTTGATCGTATTTTTTCATCACCGTTGAAAGCTCTTTGATATTCTCCAGCCGCTCCTCGCCAAGGACATCGTCTTCTAGAACATAATTAGCGTATCCGGTAACCCCCAACATTTCTTCCAAGGTTTGACTCAAAGAATTTCTCTTTGAAAAGTTTTTAATCGCCGCCAGTTCTTCTATCAACTTTTTCCATTTTAAAAGCGCCGGATTTTCCGCCAAGATTTTTTTGGCAAATTCCGGATCCAGAATTATTTCTCCAATTCTTTTTCGCTCTCGGAGAGCCACCTTTTTCATCGCCCTCAAAGATTCCTTGCCAATGCCCCGCCGCGGCGTGTTGTATATTCGCCGCAAACTAGTTTCGTCAAGCGGATTAACAAGCAACCGGAAATAGGCCAAAATGTCCTTAATTTCCTTGCGGGCATAAAAACGCATCGCCCCGACTAAATGATAGGGAATGCCCGCTCGGACAAGCGTCTCTTCCAAGGCCCGCGATTGAGCGTTAGTGCGGTAAAGGATAGCCGTCTCCCCCAGCTTGGATTCCGGATTCTGAGCAACAAGACTTTCTATTTCTCCCACTATAAAATTGGCTTCGTCTTCTTCCGATTCGGCCGTAAATAAAGTAATTTTTTCTCCCGCCGGGTTTCGGGTCCACAATTTTTTCTTTTTCTGCCGGGGATTTTTGGCAATCACTTCGTGGGCGGCGTTCAGGATATTTTGGGTGCTGCGATAATTTTGCTCCAAGAGAATTACTCTGGCTTCAGGATAGTCCTCCTCAAAACTCAAAATATTGTGGATGTCCGCTCCCCGCCAGCCGTAAATCCCCTGAAAATCGTCGCCCACCACAAAAATATTGCGGTGCTTCTCTCCTAAAATATTAATAAAATCATACTGGGCCCGATTGGTATCTTGATATTCATCCACCAGGACATGCCGAAACTGGTCCTGATACGCTCTTTTTATTTCTTGGTGTCCCTTGAAAAGTTGGACGGGAACAGTAATTAAATCATCAAAATCAAAAGCGTTTTGCTCTTTTAAAGCTTCTTGGTAAGCTTGGTACACTTTCCCGGCAATTTCCTCAAAGTAGCTTTCCGGATTTTTAAGAAACTCTTTCTTGTCAACCATTTCGTTCTTCATCCGGCTGATAAAATCACGAATTTTGAAAGGGGGAAATTGTTCCTCGCTCACTTCTAAATCGCGCATTACTTGTTGGATCAGCTTGCTTTGGTCTTCCTCGTCAAAAATAGCGAAAGATCTTTTCCGGCCGACTTTCTCCGCTTGATCCCGTAAAATCCGCGCGCCGATGGAATGGAAGGTTCCTACCGTAGGAATCCCTCCCTTGGTAAAAGAAGGAGCAAGCTTCCACTGCTTTCCGCCAAACATATTTATTTCAAGCAGTTTCCCGATCCGCTCCATCATTTCCCGTGCCGCCTTGTTAGTAAAAGTAATTGCCAAAATGTTTTCCGGCCTCGTCCCCTCATTAATCAAATAGGCCACCCGATAGGTAAGTACTCTGGTTTTGCCTGACCCCGCGCCAGCAATAACCAAAGCCGGCCCGCCCTTATGCTCCACGGCTCTTCTTTGGGGCTCGTTTAAATTTTCTAGAATTTTATTTTGCATAAAATAAGACTTGCGTTTTTATTGAGCGGAAAATTTTTTCTGAAAAGACTCCGCAGGCTTGCAAGTTCGGTCCCCACGGAGAGGGGTTGCAAGCCGAGGACGGAGCAGCAATTTTCGCCGGAAAAATTGCTGTGTCTTTGAAGAAAAATTTTCCGCGAAAAAGTATCAAATTTAACTAGATATCCAAATTTTTCACTTCTTTTGCCTTTCTTTGAATAAATTGGCGGCGGGGATCAACTTCTGATCCCATTAAAGTCTCAAAAGTTTCATTGGCTCTCTCAGCGTCCTCCATAGTTACTTTCAGCATTACTCTTTTTTCCGGGTTCATGGTAGTTTCCCACAACTGGTCCGGGTTCATTTCTCCAAGACCTTTATAGCGCTGGATATTAACATTGGAAGCTTCCGGTACTAAGTTTCCAGCGTTAAGACTTTTCCTTTCTTCTACCTTATCCTTATTGAGAACTTGGTACTTATTACTGGGAACTATAGCTTGAATATTCTTAATTATTTCATCTCTTTCTTTATCGGAAAAAGCATAACGGGCTTCCTTTCCCCTGCTAATCTTAAAGAGTGGCGGCTGAGCGATATAAAGATGCCCGGCGGTAATTAAAAAATCAAAATTCCGATAAAAAAAGGTTAGAAGTAAGGTACGGATATGCGCCCCGTCCACGTCAGCATCCGTCATAATAATAATCCGGTTATAGCGTAGTTTGGACTGGTCCGTCTGATCTCCAATGCCGGTGCCCAAAGCAATTATCAAGTTTTTTATTTCCTCGGAGGAAAGCATTTTGTCAATGCGGGCTTTTTCCACATTGAGAATCTTGCCCCGCAGTGGTAAAATCGCCTGATAGCGGCGATCGCGTCCCTGTTTGGCCGAGCCCCCGGCGGAATCTCCCTCCACAATGTAAAGTTCGCATTCTTCCTTGTCGCGCGAAGAACAATCGGCCAGTTTCCCCGGCAAAGTCATCCCCTCCATAGCGCCTTTTCTGATCACCGTGTCACGCGCCGCTTTGGCTGCCCTTCTAGCTTTGGCCGCCAACAGGCATTTGCCTAAAATCTGCCGCGCGTCTTGGGGGTGTTCCTCCAAATATTCTTCCAGGCCTGCCTTTACGATCCGGTAAACAATTCCCTTAATTTCCGGGTTACCAAGCTTATCCTTCGTCTGGCCTTCAAATTGAGGGGAGCCGGACATCCTTATGGAGACT
Source organism: Candidatus Moraniibacteriota bacterium (assembly GCA_016867255.1). Taxonomy (GTDB): domain Bacteria; phylum Patescibacteriota; class Minisyncoccia; order CAIUEV01; family CAIUEV01; genus VGKB01. Next base: position 11,912 of record VGKB01000014.1, on the reverse strand, counting down.
ATCGTCACTAATCCTTCAATCACATCATCGGCCGAAAGAGTCTCTTCTTTTTTCTTTACCCACCCCTGTTTTTTGGCGTAATCGTTGAGCACCCGGGTAAGAGCGGAACGAAAACCGGTTAAGTGCGTCCCCCCTCCCGGGTTTAGAATATTGTTGGTAAAAGGCAAAATTTTGCTCTTGAGGCCATCATTATACTGTAAAGATACTTCTACCTCCGTGCTATCCTCTTTACGATTAATGTAAATTGGTTCATTTTTCACTTCTTTTCCAAAGTTGAGCGTCTTAAGGTAAGTAATGATTCCTCCCTCAAAATAAAAAGTGTAGGTATTTGCCGCTTCAGAAGCTCCTTTCTTTTCTTCTTTGTCACGCTCTTCTCGCCCAATCGGGTCATCCGGGTGAGCGAGCTCCTCGTTTCTTATGTCTATAAATGTTATCTTTATCCCGTGCGTCAGGTACGCCTGATGGCGTAAGTATTCCAAGATTTTTTCTTTGTTCCAGCGGATTTCCAAAAAAACTCGCGGATCGGGAGTAAAAACTATCTCCGTGCCGGTGGCTTGGGACTTGCCAACCTTTTTCGCCGCGCTCACTGGTTTTCCTCTTTTGTATTCCTGCTCCCAGACGCTGCCGTCTTTATTGATAATCGCCTTCAAGTTCTCGGAAAGCGCGTTCACCACCGAAACTCCCACTCCGTGAAGACCGCCGGAAACCTTATACCCGCCGCCGCCGAATTTTCCACCGGCGTGAAGAGTGGTCATCACAGTTTCCAGAGTTGATTTCTTGGTCTGGGGATGGATTTCCACCGGAATGCCGCGCCCGTCGTCAATAACGGACACTTGATTCCCCGGCAGTAGTTTCACGGTTATGTTTTTACAATGCTCCGCCAGCGCTTCATCAATGGAGTTATTCACCACTTCCCAAATGAGATGATGCAGACCCTCTTCGCCGGTTCCGCCGATGTACATCCCCGGGCGTTTTCGCACCGGTTCCAATCCTTTGAGCACCTGAATTTGTTTCGCTGTGTATTCAGCCGAAGCCCGTTGTTTTGAAGTCATAAAAAATAGAGAGTTAGGAAAGTTGAATGTTGATAATAAACTATTGCCATTATCATCAATTTATTCTAAATAATCAACTATTTCACTATCCGAAAAACGACCTTTCCAAAATATCACAAAACAAAAATCTCCGAAATATTATATGAATGTGTAAACAATAATCAGCTTCATTTTTTGGCGTTTTATTTTTTTGGTGTAAGTTAAGAATTATCACAAATCAAATAAACCTTATCAATGTTTGGCACTTTGTATAACGAAATTCTCTACCGCCCACTACTAAATCTCTTGGTGTTTTTCTACAACATCTTCGGGGATTTTGGCATTGCCATCATCGCAGTAACCGTAATTGTCCGGCTGATTCTTTATCCGATTGCCAAACAGTCGCTTGTGCACCAGAAAAAACTGAAGCAAATTCAGCCAAAACTCAAAGAATTGCAGGAAAAACACAAGAACGACAAGGAAAAACTTACCCAGGAAATGATGGCGCTCTATAAGGAGCACAATTTTAATCCCGCTTCCGGCTGCCTGCCGATGATCGTGCAAATAATTATTTTTATTGCGCTCTACCGCGTATTGATTGCCGGTCTTGGCAGTTTGGATCAGGGGCAGCTTTACGGTTTTATCCCTCACCCGGGAAAAATTGACACCGGCTTTCTGGATTTGTTTGACTTGGGCCAAAAAAGCGCCAATGTGAACTTTTCGGAACTCATAAAACTTAATTTAGGCAAGGGGATAGAGATCTTAAACGCGGGAGGAGTAGTGCTGGCTCTCGTTGCTGGCGCCGCCCAGTTCTTCCAGACCAAACACATGATGAAAATGACGGAAAAAAAGAAACAAGAAGCCCGTCCGACCGGGTCGTCCGGGCAAGCGGGAAATGGGAAAAGAGAAGCCGAAAGCCCTGATATGGCCGGCGAAATGGCCGAGATGATGCAGAAACAAATGCTTTATTTCTTTCCGCTTCTGACAGTCTTTATCGGACTCACTTTCCCCGCCGGTTTGGCGCTCTATTGGGTAACTTCAACTTTACTTATGATTGGACAACAGCATATGTTAAATAGAAACGAGAAATAGGAAAACAGTGAAAATTTGACTAATTAAAAAAACATTATAAGTTGTTTACAGGAATGATTAAGGGAATAATCTTTAACTTTACTTCTCAATGAATATTTCTGACCTTCAGGGGATAACGTAACCAAACTTTCAAAATCTCCTGAATTCTCACAAAAAGCCTAGCGATAAAAGCAAGGTTTTGTTTTTGCCGCTTGGTTTTTTGCCCTTTAACAATTTGGTGGCATGGACCCTTTGTGGTTCGTGCCAAGCATCAAAATCTAACTAAGATTGCTAGTCAGATAAAATTGTTTGTCATCCTCCGGCTTGACCGGAGGATCCAAACATATTTACGGAAATGCGGTAGTGTGTAAGGGCGTACGGTGGATGCCTTGGTGCAAAGAGGCGAAGAAGGACGCGGTTAGCTGCGATAAGCTTCGGGGAGCCGCCAGCAGGCGTTGATCCGGAGATCTCCCAATGGGGCAACCCAGTCCGAGTAATGTCGGATTATCGTTATTTGAATTCATAGAATAACGAAGCGCACCCGGTGAAGTGAAACATCTCAGTAACCGGAGGAAAAGGAACTAATTAAGTATTCCCCAAGTAGTGGCGAGCGAACGGGGAGAAGCCTAAACTCAAGAAATTTTAATCTTGTTCCTTGCGGAGACGAGTTTTAAACTCGCTTCCGCGCAGGAACAAAGACTTTATTTCAAGAGGGTTGCAAGATAGAAAACGCCCCCTCCCTTCTCGAAGGGCGGGGCAGGAGTAAAAAAAACTGAAGGTTAGTTGAATGCGGCTGGAAAGCCCGACCAAAGAGGGTAAAAGTCCCGTAAACGAAAACCTTTAAAACTCTTGAGTTTCTATTCTTAAGTAGCACGATGCCAGTGGAACTTCGTGTGAATCTGCCGGTACTATTCCGGTAAGGCTAAATACTCTTTGCGACCGATAGTGAACTAGTACCGTGAGGGAAAGGCGAAAAGAACCCCGGTAAGGGGAGTGAAATAGATCCTGAAACCATACGCTTACAACGAGTAGGAGCTGTCCTTCGCTTTTTGCTTCGCTTCAAAGCTTCGGAACAGCTTTGCTCCCGATTTAGAATAAGGGGGCGAAGCCATTCCGTAGCTCGAAACGAAGTAGAGAGCGAAGGATGGTGACTGCGTGCTTTTTGCAGAACGAGCCGGCGAGTTATTTTAAATAGCGAGACTAACCCACCTTTGGCGGGGGAGTCGTAGCGAAAGCGAGTCGTAACTCGGCGCTAAGTTGTTTGAAATATACCCGAAACCGGGCGAGCTAGCCATAACCAGGGTGAAGTATGGGTAACACCATGCGGAGGCCCGAACCCACGAGCTGTGCAACACTCGGGGATGAGTGGTGGCTAGAGGAGAAATTCCAATCGAGCCCGGTAATAGCTGGTTCTCTCCGAAATATCTCTTGGGATAGCCGTAAGAATCGGCGCTGGGAGGTAGAGCTACTGGATGAGCGGATGTGGCTTTTGCCTAATCTGTTCAACCAAACTCCGAATACCCAGTCGTTAGTCTTACGAGTCAGTCTGTGAGGGCTAAGCTTCATAGACAAAAGGGAAACAACCCTGACCGCCAGTTAAGGTCCCCAAATTTTCCGCCTCTTCGGCGGAGCTCACCGAGTCTTCAGTGACTTGGAGAGCGCGCTTAGTGGAAAAGGATGTGAAATTCCGAAAACAGCTAGGATGTTGGCTTAGAAGCAGCCATTCATTCAAAGAGTGCGTAACAGCTCACTAGCCTACGGGGTTTCGCGCCAAAAATATAACGGGGCTAAGCGCAATACCGAAACTGCGGCCCTGTACCGTTTGGTACAGGGGGTAGGAGAGCGTTCTTTGCGCGCTGAAGTTCCGCCGTGAGGCGGGGTGGAGCGCAATGAAGTGAGAATGCCGGCATAAGTAACCGCAATACCGGTGAAATCCTGGTACGCCGTAAGCTTAAGGTTTCCTGAGCGATGTCAATCAGCTCAGGGTTAGGCGGTCCTAAGGCGAGGCCGAAAGGCGTAGTTGATGGACAGCAGGTTAATATTCCTGCCCTGCCTATTGCTTACATTATTTGGAGTGACGAAGTTTTGTAGTTTCCGCGCCTTATTGGATTGGCGTCTCTTTTTTGAGGAAGTTTCGCAGGCAAATCCGCGAGACAACATTCCGAGGAAAAGAGGGAAGGAAAGCGCAAGCGGCCCCAACGGAAACGAGCAAGCTTCCGGGAAAAACTTCTAAATTTGCAATAGACATCCGTACTTAAAACCGACACAGGTAAGCGAGGCGAGTAGCCTCAGGCGAACGGGAAAACCCTTCTTAAGGAACTCGGCAAAACAGCGGTCGTAACTTCGGAATAAGACCTGCCGGTCCTGGGGAGTTAGAAGATGGGAAGGAAACTTCCATAAAATTGAGTTAAATCAAGGATGTAAGGAGGTTATGATGATCTTGCGTGATCTTGAAGTTCTGGTTGCGGGACAAGAAGGAAGGGCGGTTTTTATAAAACCGTCTAAAGTGGGCTGTCTCCTGCCAAACGGCGAGCCATCCATCAAAGGAATCGGTCCTGAGGAATTTCGGAAGATGGTTGCTTCGCTACTAAACTGTTCCAAAGTAATTACCAATGAAATATGCAGTGAGTGTTTCCTCAGCCGCATAGTCAACGGCAAAGGATATCCTGACATGGAAACCTGCACTGCCTGCCGGAGAGATAATTTCTCCATAAAAGCTTTGGCAACAGTGAAAAAAGACGGGACAGTCATCGTTTTTGTCCCTTCGGACGATATTGATCATCAATAAAATGGCCCTATTCCTCGAGCCTGAATCGAGGAAATAATGTTCAATGTGGAGGGGAGCGGTTGCGCGCAATGTCCGGAACCGCAATTATTTATTCCTTCCCTCCCATCTTCTAGCTTCTCGGGTGCCGGCCGCAGCGAAAGACTCCAAGCGACTGTTTAACAAAAACACAGTTTTCTGCTAACCCGCAAGGGGATGTATAGGAACTGACCCCTGACCAGTGCTGGAACGTTAACGGGAAAGGTGCAAGCCAATCCCCGAAGCGCCAGTGGACGTCGGCCGTAACTATAACGGTCCTAAGGTTAAGATTATTCCGCTAATAGCGGAGTCGTCTTAAGGACTAGGACCGTTGTGGGAGATAAAAGTAGCTGCCTATTCCAATTGGAATGTCCAAAAATATTCAGCCATATGCTGGAAAGTCTGGTGTATCTGATGATACTATGGTATAATTATTCCATAGATAAATTTGAAACATGCCTAGTAAAAAATCATTCAGTGCAGACAACCAGCAGGAAAGACTAAAAATGGCAGACTGGATAGTCGGTTATGTTGATGGAGAAGGATGATTGAGAGAATGAATCGAAAGAAATCCTCTGTCTTTTTAGAATCCCCAGAGACTAAACGCTGAACTCGCCTCTGGCGAGAAGATATAGTCCGGACTCTTTGGCGACAAAGAGTTAACAATTCGAGCGAAATTCCTTGTCTGGTAAATTCAGACCTGCACGAATGGGGCAACGACTTGGAGACTGTCTCAAGAAGGGACCCGGTGAAATTGCACTAGCAGTGAAGATGCTGTTTACCCACGGCTAGACGGAAAGACCCCGTGGAGCTTTACTACAGCTTGGCACTGAATCGTGTGTTTTAATGCCCAGTATAGGTGGGAGGCTTTGAGTCCGCCATTTCGGTGGCGGAGGAGCCGACAGTGAAATACCACCCTTTATCGCGTACGATTCTAACCTTGGGCTGTCAAGAAATCCAAATGCAAGTTTAAAGTTTAAACTTTAAACTGCATTGGGTTTACTGCCAGCCCGGGGACAGTGTCTGGTGGGTAGTTTGAGTGGGGCGCTCACCTCCCAAAATGTAACGGAGGTGTTCAAAGGTTGGCTATCCGCCGATGGAAATGGCGGAGATAGTGCAAAAGCAAAAGCCAGCTTTACTGCAAGGCCCATAAGCCGCGCAGTCGCGAAAGCGGGATTTAGTGATCCGATGGTTGCGTATAGGCGCGCCAAAGCTCAGCAGATAAAAGTTACCCCGGGGATAACAGAGTGGTACCCCCCAATAGCCCAAATAGACGGGGGTGTTCGCTACCTCGATGTCGGCTCATCACATCCTGGCGCTGGAGAAGGTGCCAAGGGTTTGGCTGTTCGCCAATTAAAGTGTTACGCGAGCTGGGTTCAAACCGTCAACATAACGGCGGCTTGTCGCCGAAAGGCGACTTGCAAAAGCTGACTCATATCGGGGAAGTCCTAACAACATTGGACCAATTGACAGGTAAACTGTCGTATGTTAGGATAATCCCGAGGGAAGTTTAAAAACCATTTTTGGTTTGATAACCCCGTAGAGACTCGCCCATTAAGGGCGGATTCTAAAATAATTTTAGGATAAAACGTCGGCCTCCTAAACCACACTGGTTTAGGATGATGGTATAGTCCAATCCTGTAGTAATACAGAGCAAATATTGCGTGAGACAGGTTGGTCCCTATCTACCGTGGGCGTACAAAGGCTTGAGAGGAGCTGTTCCTAGTACGAGAGGACCGGAACGGACTGACCTCTGGTCTACCGGTTGTCGCGCCAGCGGCACCGCCGGGTAGCTAAGTCGGGAACGGATAAACGCTGAAAGCATCTAAGCGTGAAGCCGCCCTCAAGATTAGGCCTAGATCTCCTGGGAGAACACCAGGCAACGTCCTCGCGCAAGCGGGGATTGATAGGCTGCAGGTGTAAGTCCGGTAACGGATTAAGCCGAGCAGTACTAATGATCGTTAACTACTTCATAACCGTATTCTCCCTTTGCTAAGATCTACAAAAGGGCTCTTGCCCTTCCGTAGCTTCTCAGCGAAGGGGGGTGGCTAGCAATTTTGGTTAGTTGAAAACAATACCACCAGCAATTTCGCTGGTGGTATTTGGTTTATTTAGAAACTAGAGCACTGCTAGGGGACGGAACGACCGGACGTACCAGCGATCGCCGACGCGATCGCAAAAGACGCCCGCCAAGCCGCCGCCCCTGGAACAGCCACCCGACAAACGGCGGCCGCCGCCATCGAAAAATTCCTCAAGCCATACCCATGTATCAGTAGCGCCGTCATCCTTACGCGGCAGGGCGGTTTAAGAGAGGAATTTACTCGATTTTATCGAGATATGTGCTAATGAGTCGCAGATATTTTTTGAAGTCCGAATAATCTTTCCTGAAGGTAGAGATAAATATCTTCTTATCCAATGTTTCGTAGCGGTGGACAATGCGGTTGCGCAAGCCCACCACCGGAGCAATTTTGCGGGCGAAGTCTTTAGGCAAAATCTTATTCTCTCCCAAAATATAAAAGGTTCCTTGAAAGTCATCAGAAATTTTTAACTTCATTTCCCGAATAAAATGCTGATTGACATCCAGGATGGTATCCACCGTAAGCTGCAATAGCCGTTCAGCGCTGTGCAATTTTACTGAATCTTTTAGAATTTCTTTATCATTGCACTCAAAGAGATTCTTAATCTCTTCCAGATATCCGCTAATTTCGCTTAATTTTTCCAGCACAAAAGCTTCTTGGAATGTCATCGGTTTATTTTAACGCCGCTCTTAGCCGTGCGAATTTTTCTTTATACAAAGGCTGGGTTTCGACATATTTTTTAAAAGAATACGCTCGCAATCTATCAAAAATAAGAAGTTCAGATTCGTATAAAACCTGGCAATTATGGAAAATAGCGTAAAATAAAAGAGGAGAGGCTATATTTAAGTCAACCAGATCTATGTTTTCGCTTCTAAAATACTTCGATAATCTCAGGGATAATTCTGATTCTTCATTTAAGGAGAGCTTTTTTCGGCTTAGATAAGCCACGTCAAAATCGCTTGTTTTGTAAGCGGTACCATCCGCCCGCGAACCGAATAGCAAAAGCAACTCGAGAGAAAACTCGCGAGCGATTTTCTTAACGAGATTGTCATTAGCAACTTTTTCAACTCTGGCTTTCTCTTCAGCAAAATTGCGTACCCTTTTAAAATTGCCTGTTTCGTAATCTCTAAGAATTTTCCTTTCTTCTTTATCTAATTTGATTATCTTCATAGAAATTAATTTTATCTACCTAAATAAACAATACAACAATATAACAATTTAGCAACAGTTTTTTTGCTTTCCCCATTTTCCGTGTTAAAAATGGAACTATGGTAACGTTTCCTTCTCAAGCTACTTCGGACCCACGAGAACACCACTTGCAGCGAATTGGCGAGATCCTACCCGGCGCGCTTTGCTGGGGAGTGTTGCTATTGGGAATAATCTTATCTTTCTTCGCTCCTATCGCAGCAGCTATTTTTATTATCTTTTACGATCTTTTCTGGCTTACCCGCGTCTTAATTCTGAGCGTTCTCACTATCTTGGCCTACCGCAAGCTCCGGCGCAACCAGAAAATCAATTGGCTGCGCCGCTGCCGCAAATTAGGGGAGAAACACGGGTTGCGTTTTGAATCAGTCTATCATCTTATAATTATTCCTTACGTCAATGAGGGAATTGAAATAATTGAGCCAACGATGAAAAGTTTCCTAGATTCCAATTATCCCAACAAGAAAATTATTGTTTCAATGTCCTGCGAAAGAAGGGCAGGAGAGGAAGCTCGGCAAGTCCAGGAGCAACTCAAGAAAAAATACGCCAGCCGGTTCGCGGCTTTTCTCACCGCCGTCCATCCCAACAATCTGCCCGGTGAGATGAAAGCCAAGAGCGGCAACGCCAACTGGGCGCTCAAAAACGCCCTAAAGTTCCTGAAGGAAAAAAACATCTCGCCCATTCAGGTAATTGTTTCCAATTTTGACTGTGATACCCGCCCTCACCCGCAATACTTCGCCTGCGTCAGCCACCATTACATCGTAAATCCCGATCGTACCCGCTCAAGTTACCAGCCCCTGCCGATGTTTAACAATAACATTTGGGACACTAATTTCGTGGTGCGAATTGTATCGCTGGGCACATCCTTCTGGCACATGATTGAGAGCGTGCGCCACGAACGGCTGGTCACCTTTTCGTCTCATTCTATGAGCTTGACCGCCCTTTTGGATGTGGGGAAATGGCAAAGCGACATCATTTCCGAAGATTCAGCCATTTTTTGGCAGTGTTACTGCCGTTACGACGGGAACTACCGCACTATTCCCTTGTTTCTGCCAGTATCTATGGACGCGACTTTAGCTGACACCACTTGGAAAACCTTAGTCAACCAATATAAACAACTCCGCCGCTGGGCTTACGGCATTGAAAGCTTCCCCCGGCTGCTGCGAGTCTTCCGTAATCCGCAATCAAAAATACCCCTTTGGTCCAAAATGAGCATCACTTTCACTATGCTGGAAGGCCGCATTTCCTGGGGAACCACTTCTTTCCTGCTTCTTCTTATGGGCTGGCTGCCCCTTATGGTCGGCGGCTCGCAATTTAACGAAATGGTTCTGGCGCATAACCTGCCGCTTATTACCCAGTTCCTGATGCGCCTGGCGTCAGTGGGAATTATCTGTTCCGCCATCTTGTCTTATTTCATCATCCCGCGCCGGCCCAAACGCTACAAATGGTGGAAAAATCTTGCCTTTGGGGCCCAATCGCTTTTTATTCCCATAGTAGCGCTCCTAATGAGCGCCCCGCCCGCCATGGACGCCCTGACACGGCTTATGTTTGGAAAATATTTCGGCAGTTTTTGGGTAAGCGAGAAAAAAACGCGCAGAAAATTAGGGTAAAAAAGGAATTTGATTGCCGGCTCTTGCGTTTCTCATTTTTCCCTGCTATTTTTTTCGTTAAACCACAAGGAGGGTAAGTCAGCCGCTATCGGCAGTCAAGAACATAAAAAAAGGAGAAGAGAGATGATTGAGGAAACCGTATTTATCCTCTTCGGATTTTTCTTTAAACTTATCGGCTCCGCCGAAAGCGCGAAGGATTTTTTCATCCACAACCCGGCGCTTGCCCTGATAAGCATCGCCTTGTTTCTATTCTTTATCACAGGAGTCCTTCTCTTCGCGGAAGCCATCCGCAATTTTAGGAAACTTCTGAAAACATGATTTCTTCCAAGAAAAAACATCCCCCTCTGAGCCCAACTCAGCAGGGGGTTTTTGATTTTTGCCAACTATTAGATCTCCTAATCTTTTTTCTTGTTGTCGTTTTTGTTTGAATTCTTGTTTGAGTTTTTGTTCTTGTTTGAGTTACTGTTGCTGTTGCTGTTTTTGTTGGAATTGCCGTTGCTATTCTTGTTAGCGTTGGCATTTGCATTTGAATTTTTATTGCCGTTCGCGTTGCTGTTTTTTTGCAATTTTTTGACGTCCTCGGGGGTTTTGGGTTCCTCCACGTGAGCGTAGCCGTTTTGGGGAGGAGCGATGCTTTGTACCGCCTGCTCATTAAAAATGTTCTGGCAAAGCTCCTTGATTTTATCAAAATTACCCCCTTTGGGAAGCAGGGCGTAGGAAGCCCCGTCGGGGGTGTCCACCGTAGTGGAATAAAGCAAGCCGCTTTCCGGATTGTTGTCTATTACTTTATGGATTACTCCCGGATTATCCAGTTTCTGATAGAGCCCAAAAAATTTTTGCATTTCCCACGCGGCCATAGTGGTGCGGACATTATCCCCTACCGTGTTCGCTATATCATTTACTTTATTAAAATCCGTAAGGGTTCCAAGAGAGAAAGCTTTATCTTTTATGGCAATTAAAACATCCTGCTGGCGGCGGGCTCGGTCAAAATCACTTGATCCGTAACGGGCACGGGAGTAGCAAAGCGCCTGGTCGCCGTTAAGTTTAACGTCACCGGCCGGAAGACTAAACACCCCTCCACACTCGTTGCCTTCCACAAATTGGGATCCTTCGCTGAAGGGTTTGTCAAGATGCACGACAACTCCTCCCAGGGTGTTCACGATTTCTCGCATAGCCTGAAAATTAGCCGTCGCGACATAGTGGATGGGAAGACCGGTAATATTTTGGACTACCTGCTGCATTAATTCCATTCCTTTCCCCCGTCCCGCTCCTTCCCCCAAACTGTTGGCGGCATTGATTTTGCGCGTTCCGTGACCCGGTATTTCCACGTAAAGATCGCGGGGAATTGAAACCATAGCCACCTTATTTTCGTTGGGCTTAATGCTTACGATCATAATTGTATCGGCCAGCATGCTTCCGCCCGGCATATTGCTGCCGCGCATTCCCAAAAGCAACAGGTTGGTTCTCCCTTCGGATACGCCCTTTAGGTCATCTTCACTCTTGAAAAGACCGGAGAACAAACCATCGCCCCGGGTGGATATTTTATTAAAAATACTCGCGGTTTTATAGTAAAAAAGACCGCCTAGAGCAATAATTACCAAAGCGGTGGCTGCTAAAATCTTTTTTAACTTTCTTTTTTTGCCTGCCTTGCCGTCGTCGCCAAATAAGTCTTCTTTGTCTTTGTTTTCATTATTCTCAAGGGAATAATAAGCCATAGAGTTAAGTTAATTTTGATTTCAAAACAATACTTTTGAAAGGTAGTAGAAATAAAAAAAGTTAGCAAGAGGGACTCATGGGAAAATGTAAAGTGACAAAGTATAAAGTAAAAATAAAATGCAAAATGTAAATCTCAAAAAATTGATTTTTTACTTTGTACTTTGTTCTTTGGAGCTTTTCCGATGGAATTCCCTATGTATTTCTTTTAAATGTTTATCGGTAATGTGGGTGTAGACTTGAGTGGTGCTAATGGAGGAGTGCCCGAGAAGCGTCTGGACGGAACGAATGTCAGCCCCGCTTTGCAGAAGATCGGTAGCAAAAGAGTGGCGCAGGGTGTGCGGGTGGATATTTTTGCTGATGCCGGCGCGGGCGGCATATTTTTTGACCATGGGAGTCGCTG
>VGKB01000013.1 GCA_016867255.1 Candidatus Moraniibacteriota bacterium | reverse complement strand
TTGTGCGTTTTTCCCCCTTGGTTTTCTCTTCCGCCTTATCCCATTTTTTTTCCGGCGGCAACATTTCTTTATCCGGTTTAGCTACCGGCTCGGGAGACGTTTTCTCGGCACCCAATCTTTGTTTTTCCGCTTTCATTTCTTCTTCCAATAGCTTGCTGGCTGTTTTCTTTCCTGTATGTTCCGCGGTTTTCTTTTTGTCAATTTTATTCTCGGTATCCTTTTCTTCTCTCTTGCCCCCATATTTTTTCTCCGGGATTACCGCTTTAAAAACTTTTTTGTCCTGCGGCAACCGCGCTCCATCCCTAGAAAAATCCCTTCTTCGGTCGTCAGACAATTCCAGTTGAGAAATTTCCGACAAGGAAACAGATTGAAAAGCCGGCGCGGCATTTTCTCTTTTCTTTTCTCCGATAATCTGGAAACGAATCAAATCCTGCTCCAATTTAAGAAAATGTTTTAAGTCGTCAACCTGCTCCGGGGAAAGAGCAAACCAAACATTGAGGAAATAACCGTATCTTTCTTTTTTCACGGGGTAAGCCAGTCTTCTCTTTTCTACCCAAAATTCGCTCTTACCCCCTTTTTCCTCATTTTTTATTTTCTTCTCAATTTCCAAAATTTCTCCCTTTTTCTTCTCTATCCAGGCATCTAATTTTTTAGCAAGATCAATAACTTTTGCCTCTTTTCCCTGCCCGATAAGACAATTAAGCTGATAGGTGTTCCCCGCGTCTTTTTTAATTAAAATATTTTCCATAAGAATGATTAATAAATGTAATTCCATCGATCTGGTAGCAGGGGTGGGAGTTGAACCCACAACCCCAGGCTTATGAGTCCTGTGCTCTAACCTGTTGAGCTACCCTGCCGTAATGCAGCTATTTAGCTATTTAGCTATTTAGCTATTGATTGTTGGCCGTTACCTATTCTGTTTACAAGTTTATTTCCAGAGTGTCAACAAAGCGTAAAATACAAAGAGGTGGTTACAAAAATCTTCCTTTTAATTTTTTTTGTATCTAGCTCGCCGTCTGCGGCGAAGCGACGTCCCACAAAAAATTTAAAAGGAAGATTTTTGTAACCACCTAAAAATACTTTTCTCTTTTGCTTTTTGAATTAAAATGCTATTTTATTTTATATGCCCTCCATAAGAAAAACAAATAATCACTAAATAGCGCCCCATGCGCCTCGAAGACCTTAGACAAAAACTATACTCCCGCGGAAGCGATATTGTTAGCCGCAAACCCCAGACTAACATCTACGATCCCCGTTCCAAAAAGGAAGAATCATTGGGAAGCGAAAGCCCGGACCAGCCAGAAAAAGAAGCCATTATTGAAACCGGCACTACTCAAAAACAAAAAACACTCCTGCTGCTCGCGGCCTCCGCGATTTTCGGCGTTATCCTTTTTGGCGGGGGCGGTTACTTGCTGTACAAACTTCTGAAAAAAGACTTTCGCAGCGAGCAGGTGCAAATAAAGGTTAATGTCCCGCCCGCAGTCAACCTCAATGAAAACGTTGAGGTTGAAGTCCTTTGCGCTAACAATAATCCAGTAGTTTTGAAAGATGCCCATTTAACTTTAGAAACTCCTTCTAATTTCATAAGCAGCACCGAAAGCGCTAATCCTCCCGCCGATACTTTCAGCAAATCAACCGTGGAATGGAATTTGGGCAATTTTAATCCGCAGGAAAACAAAAGTTTCAAGTTTTACGGTCGCTTTACCAGCCGGGAAGAAGATTCGGTTTCTTTTAAGGCCTTCTTGCGCTACACTCCAAGTAATTTCAACTCTCAATTCCAAAACGACGCTTCCGTAAGCACCAGAGTGATCGGCATACCCATAACCCTGTCGGTAGAAGCGACCCGGGAGGCGGCAAGCGGATTTGCCATTTCCTATCAAATAAAAGTGCGTAACGAAGGGAGCGATCCTTTACAGTCCCTCTCCATGAAAATGGCTTACCCTCTAGGATTCGGCTTTATTAATAGCTCTATCCCCCTGGCGGGAGACAGAAAAGACATTTGGGAGATTCCCACTCTCCTTAGCAACGAAGAGAAGGTCCTCAGTATTGAAGGAAAGATTGAAGGTCAAAAAGGAGAAAAAAAGATCTTTTCCGCCCACTTGGGCAAGAACGAGCAGGACGGATTTAAAGAATACATAGTGAAAGAAGCTTTTACCGATATCACCGAGCCGCCAATTCTCGTTACCCAAGAAGTGCAGAATGATCAAACAACAGTCCATAAAAATGACGAACTAAATTTAATCGTCAAATTCACTAATAAATCGGATCGCGCGATCAGAAATGCCATAGTCAAAGTCAAGATTGAAGGGGCAATCTTTGACCAAAAAAGCATCTTGATAGAAAAGAACGGATCTTATGATGGCAACACCAAAGAAGTTGTCTGGCAGGGAGGAAACACTCCGGAAGTTGCCCTGATTAATCCCGGCAGCAGCGGAGAATTAAGATTCAGAATAAAAATTGCTGACTACATTCCCTTTTCCGGACAAAAAAGCAGCAACTTTACCGGCAGTACTGTGGTAAGTCTGGAAAGTCCCGAAATACCCACTCCTATCGGCAGTAACAAGATTATCACGGGGAATACTTTAAATTTTAAGCTTAGCACTTTCGCCGGCATAAAAAGCGCCGGCTACTATAATGATAGCGCTATTCCTAATAGCGGCCCCCTGCCGCCTACCGTCGACAAAGAGACCAGCTACACAATTCACTGGACTGTCACTAACGCCTTTAATGATTTAAGAAACATTGAAGTGAAATCGGTCTTACCCTACGGATTGAAATGGATGAACAAAGTTTATCCCTCAAAAACTGGTTTGGTATACAATGAAAATACCCGAGAGATAACCTGGAACTTAGAAAGGATCCCCGCCGGAGCGGGAATTGACAAAGCCGCTTCCAGTCTTGCTTTTCAGGTAAGCGTCACTCCGACTGACGACCAGTACGGAAAGATAATTGACTTGATGGGCCAGACAACCCTGCGGGCAACTGATACGTTCACCCAAGAAACAATTGTTGGCGAGTCGCCCAAAATTGACTCCACCTTGCCGGACGATAAGAGTATGATTGAATCTTTAAGCCGGGTAATAAGGCCCGGAGACGAATTTTAGATCCAGTAAGGAGAAGTTTTGTAACCATCAGTATCTATATCAATCTATTCCGATATAAAATAAAGCTCCAGAAGCGCTACCGCCCCCACAAACAGGAGGGCGTCCCACCAATTCAAAATTCTCGCTCCCTGCATAACAAGAAGCCCAACAACAATTACCGCCAAAAAAAAACCTTGGCGGAAAGAACTGGCCACATAAGCAAAAATAATCTCATTGTTGCCAATCCAGCGCTTTAAACTAAAACTGAATAGAGTAAAAAGCCCTACTAGCCCCAAAAATAAGGTAGTGTAAAAAAGAATCAGCCCCATATAACCGGAGTTGGTCGGATCAATGTAAAGGAGCACTAATACCCACCCCATAAAAGCCACCATAGTGGCTGTTGCCATTGCGTTCAAATAGGATTTCAAAGTCATAAAATTCTCTTTATTGCTCTTTCATATATCCCTGCCAGCTTGCGCGCTTCGCTTTGGGTAATCTCAAAATCCGGTTCGTGGACAATTTTATTGCGGATCTTATGAGCTTCCCAGACCTCCTCATACACTTCAGGCAAGTCCGCCGGGACCATTTGTTTTAGTTTTTCTCCCAAACTCTCCCCCGCAAAACCTTTTTGTTCCAGGGTCCTGTCTAAAATTTTATCCGCTTCAATCACCCCTATTTTCCAGTTGGACGGCACATCGCTGGCAATCTTTTTATTCACTTCCAAAATACGCATCGTTCCCGGCATCATTTCAAGTGCTTCATATTCCTCTCTTTTGGCTTTGGCGCCAGTGAAGAACTGCCGGGCTCTCCCCCGAAAGAGCGAGAGTTGGAAGCTGGTGTAAATGATATTAAAAACCAAAACCAGACAATAAAGTGCAATGATTATCTGAATAACCAAAAAAACCTTGGAGTTATAGACGGACTCCAAAAAATCCAATGGGCCGCCTCCCGTTGTCGGGCTCTCCTGGGAAGACGAAAGGTTAGACGAAAGCAACTAATTCAATTAAGAATTAAGAAAAATGAAGAATAAAAAACAATAATCACCTATTATCTTTTTTATCAACTCTCAATTCTCCATTCTCCATTTTCAATAATTCCTCATTATGACAATTTCCATTTCCTTTCCTTCCAATGTTCCAAGCTTAACGCTTAGTTTCGCAATTGGTTCCACGGGGCACACTCCGATTTCCTTGCAAAATTCGTCTAAGGGAGCCAGATCAAGTTTTGTTTGAGGCAATTTGTAGTGCATGGGGACAACAATCTTTGGCTCCAACTGTTTTATCACCCTAATTGATTCTTTTCCGCGGAGAGAGAATGGACCTCCCACCGGCACTAAAAGAACGTCCACCCCGTCAATTTTTTTCACTTCCTCTTCGCCCAACTCGTGATTCAAATCGCCCAAATGCACCACCCTTATCCCTTCACTCTCCACGGCAAAAATTACATTGATGCCCTTTTCCGCTCCTTTTTTCTTGTCGTGGTAGCTTAAAAACCCTTTTATGTCCACCCCTTTTACTGAATATTCCCCGGGAGTGTAAAGCGCTAAGACAGAATTTTTGAAAATTCCGACATTATTGTGATCAAAATGATCATGGCTAACGGTAACGACATCGGCTTCTTCCAGTTTAGGCAATTTCAGGCCGACTTCCTCTCCAAAAGGGTCAAGGTAAATTTTGATTCCCTTTTTCACTTCCGTACTGGTAGTAATCTCAAAAAAGGAATGGCCAAACCAACGAATATCCATAAAATCCGCTTATTTTTTAAACACAAAAAACTTATACCCCAAAAAGTTCCAGGAAAGAACAATAATAGACGCTACCGCGGTGGCAATATTGGCCCACGTTTTGTCGCCGATCTCCCCTATCGGCCCGATAACATTAACAATAAGCGACGCCACTCCCGCGTTCAAAAGCAATCCCACCACGCTCACGAACAAAAACTGCATAAAATCTTTTCCGGTTTTCTCCCCGCCCTTTTTCCGAAAAGTCCAACGGCGGTTCCAGTAAAAACTGTTGACTACCGCTACAATGAAAGACGTGGCCTTAAAAGCTGTAAAGTGCCAACCACTCGCGATTCCCGTCAGAAAAATGAGAAGATTAAGCACTCCAAAATCAACGGCAAAATTAGCCGCTCCCACCGCTCCAAATTTCGCCAGCTGGAAAAAGAAACCGGCAATTCGGGAAAGCAAGCTGCCGATATACACGCCCACGACCGCCAGAATCGTAAACACTACCACAATTGCCAGGTATTTAACAAGATCAATCTGCACTTCTAAATTTTTTAGCACGATTGGGATTAAAGCCCCAAAAATAAATCCGTTTACCGCTCCGTAGAGTAGATCGCTTTTTTCCAGCACTCCATTTTTTGTTTTTTGCATAGATTTGCGCTTAGAGTATTGGGTTAAAATAAACCCCACTCAATTTAGAAGTTATTTATTATTCTATTTTTATAACTGCCTAGTTGTCCTGCACAACCTGTTTTTTCAATTCTTTTTCCATTTCTTCAAGGTCCGGGGTCAATTCTTCACCTATTTCATTCTCTTTCGCCTGATTGATCTCAGAAACGCTTTTGGCTCCGATATCGCGTTCTTTCTTTTCCTTTTTACTCTTTTTTTCATTTTTTATCGCAGCGACGTCATCTTCATTTTTCTCTCCTTTAAGAAACGGAGATTGTAAATTGGCCGCCTCCGAGCCCGCTCCCTTCTTAGTCACATTTTCTATCGCCGCCCACCTGGCCTCTTCGGTATCGGCCACGACTACAGCAATTTCGTCTCCCGGATCAACATGGTGGTAGGTAACCGCTGCCAGTAGTACTTTGTAATCGCGTCCCTCCGCTTCAATCGCGTAACCTCCTTCTTCTTTGTTTTCCCGCAACACTCCTAAAAGCCTCTTCCGTTTGAAGGGACCGATTTGCTTATAAATAAAATTGCCGTCGTCCGTAATCACTAATTTTAACATATCCCCTTCCACAAGTTTTGATTTGCTGGCATAATTGGCCGGCACCGGATACTGCCGCCCGTCCATTCCAATCATTAACTGCCCGTCAAAAGTGCCTTCCACAATTTTTCCCCCCTCGGCCACGCCATAAGTCTTCTTCTGGGGAGCGTATTTACTCTCCAATTGGGCTATAAGCGACTTGGCCGTCTCCAAACTTTTTTCGGCGCTTAAAATTGTTTCTTTAATCAATAAAATGCGCTGGGCATCTTGCTTATCTTGTCTATCTTCCATTTTTTTATATTATTTTTAATTGAAATCGCGCGGATTTTTATATTTTCGCGAGATTTGCCAATCCCTGTTTTGTAATAACCGCAAGGGGGCGGAAGTAACGCCATCCCCCTGCTTCTTAATTAAAGAATACCTTAAAATTAAGAAATCCGCAACTTTATCCCCGGCCCCATAGTGGTGGACAACGTTATTGAATTTACCAACGCTCCTTTGACGCTGGCAGGTTTTGATTTTTTAAGAGATTTAAGCATTTCCTGATAATTTTCAATTAACTGCTCCTGTTTAAACGAAACTTTTCCGATAATTACATGGATATTGCCCCCATTGTCGCTTTTAAAAGTTATTTTTCCTTTCTTTAAATCTTCCACGGTTTTCTTCACGTTTTTTGTTACCGTTTCGGTCTTGGGGCTGGGCATTAGTCCTTTCGGGCCAAGAATCTTGGCAATCTTTGCCAATTTTGGCATTATTTCCGGCGTGGCTACCGCCACTCCGAAGCCAAGTTTTCTCTTATTTCTAATCTCTTCAATCAAGCTTTCGCCTCCTATAATTTCCGCTCCGGCTTTTCGGGCCGCTTCCAGGTCGTCACTTGAATCAGAAAAAACTGCTACCTTGGCTGTCTTGCCGCTGCCGTGGGGCAAATCCACGTTTCCTCTCACCTGCTGTTCGGTCTTCTCCGGTTTGACATTCAATCGGCAGTGCATTTCCACCGATTCATCAAACTTGGCTTTACCGGCCGCCTGTAGAATTTTAACGGCCTCGTCAATGGCATAGAGCTTACTCTTTTCCACCAGATTTTTGTTTGCCTGATATCTTTTACTGCGCCGCATAAATATAGCAAAATTAAAAATTTATTTTTTCACTACCACTCCCATGCTCCTTGCCGTGCCGGCTATGATTCTTTTGGCCGCTTCCAAATCATTGGCGCCCAGATCCTGCATCTTTATTTCAGCAATCTCGGCAACCTGCTCCTCCGTAATCTCTCCCACTTTGTTTTTGTGTGGTTCGCTGGATCCTTTCTGCAATTTTATGGCTTTCTTGATAAGTTCCGCCGCGGGCGGGGTTTTCGTGATAAAATCAAAGGTCCGATCCTCATAAATGGTGATCTCCACGGGAATAATGTCGCCCCTTTTGTCCTGAGTTTTCTCGTTAAACTGGCCGCAAAAGTCAGAGATGTTCACTCCGTGCTGGCCCAGCGCGGGACCAACCGGCGGCGCCGGTGTGGCCTGGCCGGCCGGGATTTGCAGTTTTACTTTGGTTTTAATAGGCCTCATAAAAAATGAATAATGGAAAATAGAGATTTAGATGGTTACAAAACTCCCCTTTTAAATTTTTTTGTGGGACGTTGCTTCGCCGCAGACGGCGAGCTAGATACAAAAAAATTAAAAAAGTTGAGTTTTGTAACCATCGGATTATACTTTTTTCACTTGCAAAAAATCCAGCTCCACTGGCGTTTCGCGGCTGAACATATTGACCAAAACTTTTATCTTGCCTCTCTCTCTGTCCACCGCCTCTACTTTGCCGTCAAAGTTTTTAAACGGACCGTCATTTACTTTTACCGGATCGCCGGGAGCAACATCAATATCATATTCCGGCTCGTCCTTGCCCATTCTTTTTTTCAAGTTTTTTATTTCCGCTTCCGACAGGGGAAGGGGGATTGTCTCTGTCCCCACAAATCCCGTCACGTTAGGGGTGTTTCTCACCACGTACCACGATTCTTCATTAACGTTCATGCAGACCAGCACATACCCGGGGAAGATCTTTTCTTCCACCACTTTTCTTTTTCCGCCCCGGATGCGGATTTGTTTCTCGGTGGGCACCAAAACCTCAAAGATCTTATCCTCCATCTTGAGCGAAATAATCCTCTGGCGCAAACTCTTCGCCACGCTGTCTTCGTAGCCGGCGTAGGTGTGGATGACATACCAGCCGCCTGCTTCTTTCTTGCTTTTTACCGGTTTCCCAATATTAACGGATAATTTAGATTTTATTTGCTCTTTCTTAACCATAAAGATAATTTTGAAAGGAATTTGAAATTATGAAGTTAGATAGTTACAAAACTCAACTTTTTTAATTTTTTTGTATCTAGCTCGCATTGCAGTTAATGCCTCTCAGGCGACCTGCCCGCCGAAGCCTCGGCGCAGGCGGGCGTCCCACAAAAAAATTGAAATTGGGGAGTTTTGTAACTATCGGAGTTTAAGTTAGAGGAGGTATTTACTCGCTACGTATGTAAACAGGTAATCCAACCCTCCCAACACTACAGTCAAAAAAGCGCTCAAAACAATGACAATCCAAGTATAGCGGATTGTTTCATCGCGGCTTGGCCAGTTCACCCGGCGCAGCTCCGTTTGGGATTCTTTCAGAAACGCGGCAACTTTGTTCATAGCGATTTTGGATTACACTATTGTATAGACCGAGAAAACAAAAAAGGCAAGAAATGAAAGTATGTGGAGACGGTTGCAAAACTTCCCTTTAAGTTTTGCAACCGTTTAGTAACATATTTCAAGTTTTTTGCCAAAGGCGAACCTTTGCCAGAGGCGAACTCGTCTATAGAGAGCGCCTCTGGCGGACATGTCCTAAAATCCGTACCGCATCTTCTCTCTCACCCGGATCCGGGCTTCCTCGCAGGAAATGTTTTCACTGCTTTCCACTCCCGTTTCGGGATCGGTGGTCGTTTCAACGGCCGTGGCGTTAATGTTGGCGATGCCGCCTACGTCAAAGAGGGAAGTGAGAGAGTCGTTAGTGTAGGAGAGCATATCGCCATTCAGCACGCTCCAGTTCATTGCGGTCGGCTCCACGCAGGTAAGTTCGGTCTTGGCGACCACCCTCTGCCCGGCAATAACTTTGTAAAAACTAGTTGGATCAAGCGGGTTTAACCGGGGGATGAGTTCACCACTTTCAAAATAAGGAACGATTTTGCAAGTTTTTTGGTCCGTAACTATTACTTCCGAAAATGAAGCGCAACATTCACTTTGCTCTCCAACGGGAACTTCATTACACGGCCCAATTGTTTTTCCATCTTCCGTAATAACTGTAAGCTGAGGGGTATAGTAACCAGTAGCGGGGTAAAAAATTTCTTCAGTGATCTCCGTACCAGAGGGATTATTGTTTGTAATCTCTTCTGAATGCCTCCCCAGCGCATCTTCCCAAACAAACTTCCAAATAAGAGTTTTAGGAACCAAACCGGTAAGAACAGCCTTGTAGGTGGCTTTTCCTGAAGCCCCGCAAATACTTGACTTGCTCATAAACAAAACTTGACAAGATGAAGAAATTTGACCACCTTGATCCGTCGCCACTTCAGTTACTTCCACATTATTTTTAGAGAATTTAATCCAGCCAAGCCCAGGATAATCATCCTTGGAAATCGCCCGAGTGTCAGAGGACCAAGCATATCCACCTATTTTACCATCCTTGTCTACGCAAACATAATAATGATTTTCGTCATCACAAGTGTAATTTGTGGAATTGTCAGGAGATCTAAAATGCAACCACATTTTCGGGGAGGAGGCGTTTTCATTAAGACCGATTTGCATTCTTGCCCAACCGGAAATATATCCTTCAGGACTTTCGGGAGAAACCTCGCTTTTTTGATTCCATTTCGCGGGATAGCAATCACCTGCACCAAAACAATCGCTGGAAGGAGTTCCTTGGTCAAAAACAATCCAACCAAGAGAGGGTAAATCACTCTGGCTAGTGAAATCCTCATATTTATCGTCTAAATTACCAATACCTAGCCACGCTGCCCCTCTCAATAAACGGATCGGCCCCGTTCCTTCAATAAACACTCGGTATTTGCTTCCGCTCATCTTTATCATTCCGGTAACCGGCTCTCCCTGTTCAAAACCATTAATCAGATTATTGCCTATCCAGGCGAAACCTTCAATTCTCCATTCTTCGGCATTGGCAACATTCATCCCCCCCCCTAAGCCGTAAGCAATAAGAAAAACGGTAAGAAAAAATAACTTATTCATGTTTTATGTTTTTAACTAAGTTCTCAGTTCCCAGTACTAAGCTTCCGGTACTTTGTACCCCGCATTAAGGCACGGGGCATGCCTTGTACTTTGTACTTAGTACTTAGTACTTACTTATTACTTACCTTCCTTTCCGCACTACCACTTTCACCAGCCCGGCGCGGCGGTCCGTGTAGTCTTTATACGTGTCGCTGCCCTTTTTCTTGCAAATCTTGATGCTGCCGTCAAACTGGGTAATCGAACTGGGAAGTTTGATTTCCTCCACTCCTTTGCTGGCTTCCTCCACGTCAAACTCCACCACCACGGATTTTTGGCTCAAGATGGCATCTAAAGTAAACCACTCCGTGGAAATAGTTTTAGGGATGTCCATTCCGGCAACCGCGTCTGAATAATAACGCAGGGAAAGCTCTTTCACGGCTTCCGACTCGCAGGAAAAAGCGCACTGGGAAAAGTCGCAGGCAGCGCTTGACCCCGAATACTTCAGCTTGATTTTTTTCTCCAAATATCCTCCAACCATAGTTCCCATCCGGCAATTAACCGTCCCTTGGCACCTAAATACCAAACGATACTGGGGATTGCTTATCCCTTCGGTGTCAAAAACCGATAGCGGCACCGCCAGCTGATAGGAAATCTTTTCGTTGCCAGTCTCCGGATCGTCCGCCGGACAACGGCTTAAATCCTCACAGCCCTTCATATTGTTCCAAAGAACTGCCTGGTTGGGAAAACTATTGGGCACATTGGAAATAAGCACCTTTTTGGTTTCTTCTTCGCCACCGGCCGTTTCGTTTTTGCTTGACAGCACGATGCTGTCTTTGGGCGTCTGGACGGCCAGCGACACCGCCGCCGCGTTGGTATTGACATTATCAAAGTTATTGGTCGCGGGATTTCTCTTCCAGACATTAATCTGGAACTGCCCGTTGGCGTTTTGGTTTAAGCTGGAAAGACTGTTTTTAGCGACCAAAAGGCCGTACTCAATGCCGCTTTCCGCTTTATAAGTGCTTATAAGCGACCTTTTCTGCACCCCCTGGATCCGGGCGGATTTCTTGAGGTTTTGGGCGGCAATGGCGCTCACTAAGATTACCAGCCCCGAAACCAGAACCGACAGTAAGATAACCGCGTCGCCCCGCCGCTTGCGGCAGTTTGGGCGGAAGTTTATAAAGTTCATAAAGTTTGTAAGTTAGTACTAAGTTCCCAGTTACCAGTACTAAGTACAATGCTAAGTACTGGGAACCAGGAGCTAGCCCTTCTAAAATTCAAAAGTCCTTGACATCACCGAAGTTTCCACCGGCACCAGGGTGTGATTTTCCCCGACCTTAACATCAAAAATTAGCGACGCCGTTACCAAGAAATTCTCTCCCCCGTCGGGAGTGGTTACTTTCTGAATCAAAAACCCCGGGTTTTGGAAAAGCGGCGTGTTATTCAAGTTGACAAGAAAGACGCTGCCGGCCGTGTTGGTATACTTACGCACCAAAGAATCGCCTTCGTAGGAATAGACCGCGCTCGCCCTGTCGTTCAACTGCTCTATGTCGGATTTCTTCTCCGCAAAATTGAAAGTCAAGGTATTGTTGAACGAATATTCCTGCGCCGAAAGCCAGCTTTCAGTATCCACCTCACTGTAGCCGGCGTCCAGAGCGAAAACATCCAAGATAAAGCGGCTTTCTTCCTCCACCTGCTGCATTTTTTTAAGCAAGACCTCGCCGTTAATAATTCCCCGCATACTAAGGAGCAATCCGCCGGTCACCAAACTCAACACCCCAATCACCACAATAACTTCAATGAGAGTAAACGATTTCCAATTGTCTCGCACCCCGCGACATTGCTCAAGGCAAGCTTTATACTTTCTGCTTTTGTTTTGTACTTTGTTCTTTGTACTTTGCCCTTTTTTATGGCACATACCAATTATAAATATTCTTATCTAACTCCACGTATTTATCGTCCTTCTGCCCGGCATCCCACCATACTTTAGAGTAAAGCTTGAGGCAGTCTTCATCACTGGAGCCGTCGGTGCAGTTTTCCACTTTAATTACCCGCCAATAAGCGGGAAAAGTGTAGTCGTCAAGATACGGAGGCAAATCTTCCCCTTCATAAAGATAGGCCTGCGTTTCATTGCCGCCTTTCTTATAGACCCCGTACTGGAGCTTATTATCGCTTTCACAGTCTGAGCCGGCCATAATCCCGTCTTTTTCCAAATTGGCTATGTCAGCGCAAAGGACCGACGATTTATAATTTTCCTTCAGTTCGTCCCAACCCATATTCGCCCGCCAAGCAAAGGCGATTTCCACTCCTTCGCGCGCCAAATTAGTGGCAATAATGATATTGCGGAGCTCCGTCTCCCGCCTCATCGTGTCCCCCAAGAGCCGGATCTCAGCCGCAAGGGCAATGGAAAGAATCGTGATGCCCACCAAGACACCCACCAGCGTCAGCCCTTTGCCATAATAATTCTTTTTATTTATCTGGGGTTTAGAATTTCCAATCAATATTTTTTATAAAGCAAAAAAAAAATTAGAAAATTTAGCCAATTTGAACTCAATTCAAATTTCAAATTTCAAGTTATCCTTCCTACCGGAACCTCACCTGGTCGTTTTTGTTATCGTTTCCGCTGGTGTTCTGCTCCGTTCTTTCGTCAATCACGCCGCAGTCGCTGTAGGAGTTAACGCGGAGCACCGTGGTGCAGGATTCTTTGCCACCGTCATAATTAATGGTAAGGGAGGGAAGATAGTGTTTTTCCCCTGAAGACAAGAGCGGATAAACGCAAGTTGCGCGGGGCTTGGAGGTGCTTTTCGCTCCTGTCCCGTCCCCGCACTTCCAATCGTAAGAAACGGGTGTCATTCCGGAATAAACGGCCTCCAAGACGACTTCGTTGCTCCTGCCCGGGCAGATGTTTGCTTCGTCTTTTCGTCCTTCCCCGAAAAGAAAACAGTTCTTGAAACGGGCGGGGATATATCCGCTGTCGCCGTCAGCACCGCTTTCCGTTACCGCTACGCTGGCGACATTTACACCGCTAAGCGGCTTTACTGGATCATTGTCCCACGCCTCGCAGGTTACCGCGTAGGCGCCGGGAGCGCTCGCCTTCATTTTTACTTTGGCTTGAAAAGGGTTAGATTGATTGGAAGAAATAATCTCCTGGATAGCCGATCCGCGAAGGAGCCCTCCACTACTGGAAGATTCAAGATAGCAATTATCCGAACCGCCGCTCGCGTCCACGCAGGCCCACTTAATCTTGGCAATTTTGTCAGAACACACATCGGGATCGGAAATATCGCAGATTACTTCCACTTCCTCATTAACCGCTACGGGATTTTTCGCGAAGCTAACATTCACCAGTGGCGGCCGGTTTATGATCTGGACACGGAAGCTATTGCTTACTTGGGAGATTGGCACCTCGTTTGTAACAATGGAAACTTCCGGCGAAGTAATTTTTTGGTCATTAATTGTTTCCTCTTGGCTTTTCCCGCGGCATTGACCTATATAGGAGCTTGCGTCTGCCTTCGTGCTAAAGATATACTCTCCGTGCGCATAGCCAGCGCATATTCCCCCTTGGCATCTCGCATAAGGGTTTGAGCTAATAAGAGAATTTTGGGTATTGCTAACAAAGTTCTCTGGAATTTTTTGAACTCCCTTGCCGAAAGTCAAGTTTGTTAATGGATATTCAAGAACTTGGCTGAAGCAGGAATTTGAATCAGCGCAAGTCAAAAGAGAGGTGGGAGGAGAGCTAAGATCAACGGTGAACAACAAAGGCCCGCCGTTTACTAAGCAACGATGATCAAGTTTTCCAAACCATTCCGCTTGGGGAGAGAAAACAACTCTGGTTTCCTGACACTTGTTTATATTACTTGAATCAGCTAATTCCCAGCTTCCTGAACTATTTTTAACTTCATAGCGAAAGTTGTAAATATATTTGTTTAAATGGCTGCATTCAAAACCACAAGAAACGATAGACTGATCGGGAGTGACATAAACATAATCCCAACTTTCATTTTTGCAGGCGTCATTATCCCCAAAACATAATCTTTCGTAGTTGATCTCATACTTTCTCATAGTATCAAAAAGAGCGCCCGTTACTTCCGCCTGGTTAAAATTTCCTTGCTCGTCAAACAGCTTTAGGTTGTAGGATAAATTCATAGAACCTTCACCGTAATAGGGATAGACCAGCATCCCGTCAGAAATTTGCCAGGTCTTTTTCATTCCATCTGATCCTCTAGTTCTGACCGTGGCCGTCTTGCCTCCACCAAGGTTCACATTATAGCTGCCGGTTGTTGAAACTTCTCCGGCGATATTTTGAATAGCGTCAGTGTCAGCGGCCAGAGTAAATTGATTGCCCCAGAGAAAAATAATTAATGCCAGCGGTAAAACTCCAACTTTCACTCCCGCTTTTTTAAACTTAATCTGTTTAGATTTTGTCAGCATTGTTATTCTTGAATTTTTTAAATATTATAACGCCAATAATTGTGACTGCCGCAATTAAAAACAGCGTCATAAAAAGAACCGCAATTTTTGATTTCAACATACCGGTAGAAAAATTCTGCATAACTTCTCCGGCAACTGACTGGCTCTTGGGACATTTTCGCTTAATTTCCTTTCTGTCAGTTAACCCACCCTGTTTATCGCGTATTTCTGCTACAATCGGGCTACAACTGTTTCTTTCTTCCTCTCTCAGTTTTTCGCTCTTAACCAAAAAGCATTGGTCTTCGCCAGCTTCAAGAAGTGCTTTCCCTTCCCAAACGGAAGCACCTTGAGTAATTTTTATCAAAGCGGGAAATGATCCATCCCAACTTGCGTTCCTCGCGCAAATCAAAGGGAATTTTCCTTCCGGGGTTTCCGCATTGTCAATAAATCTGAAAATTCCTTGATTTTTCCCCTCCAGCACAAACCGAACATTTGAAAGGGATTTACTGCTCCCATCAAGAACAGATAATTTTAAATTATAAACACTGGCGGATCCTTCCGGCTGAAAACTAAACCTGACGAGCTGAGAGCTTCCCGATAACAAACTTACATTCTCTTCTTTCGTTTCCAGAAGATTGTCCGGATTCGTCTGGGACCAACCGTATAAATCATATTTCACTTTTGCCGTCCGATCTCTGGCACTTTCGTTAACTAGGGTAAACTCTATTGTGATTTCTCCCTTGGGGATTGTCAGGGCGCTTTGACGGTAAGAATAAGGTATTCCGTTAATCAAGGCGCTGTTTTTGTCAAGTTCCAGGTTGCCGGTTAAGTTTCCATTCCCCTCTTTCACACTAAAACTGAAAGTTTCTCCCTGAGAAAAAGCCGCTAAGGGAGAACCTTTTACGTCAAATGTTTTATCTTTTAGCAGTGAAAGGGTTAGATAGTATTCTCCTTCTTTGGCCTCCGGGGGAATATCCCAGTTAATTTCAAATTCCTTGTTCTCCCCGCTTGCAATATTCATATCGGAAAAAGCGTAGAACTCGTCAATCAAAAAATCGCCGTACTTCTTTTGTTCTTCGTTCTTTTCTTTTCTCCAAACTTGGATAAATAATCCCAGGTTTTGAAATTCTTTAATCTCACCCTTTTCATAAGCGCTACAATAATTTTCCGGATAGGAGGATTTGCATAACTCTTCAATTTTCAAAGAATTTTCCCAGCTCTTATTTTGGAAAGTCATTCTGCCTTTTAAATTAATTTTACCGCCGGGCTCGTAGCTCTGCGGGCCTTTTACCTCAACATTAAAAACAGAGAAAGGAAAGCGAAAAGAAGCGTATGCCGGCCTAAGCTCGCTGTCGTTACCCGAAGAAAAATCTTTGGGTATTCGGCTCAGAAATTCAGAATATTGGCCGCTGAAACCCTCGGGCAACCTCACTTCAACGGCTAAGGCGAAAAAGGGCGGAAACAGAAGCCCGGAGAACAACAAGAGAAATAACCTTCCCCCAAAGGAGCAAATTTTTTTTTGTTTTTTTTGGGTCATTTTGTTTCAAATGAAAAAAATCTGGTTTGTTATTAAAAATACCACAAAAAAATTATTCTTAACAATTCCTAATAGGAAAAAAACGGTTAGGAAACGATTTTAAGTTTTTAATAATCAATTGGTTCCCGGCGCTTCTTGGAGAGTAGTTTTCACCGCGCCGGTCTGTCCCCGGTGCCAGACCTTAAGTTCAATTTCTTGGCCAACCTGAAAACCTCCAATTAACTTCACTAGCGGATTTTTCTCATCAACCCTCGTCCCGTTCACCTCTAAAATTATGTCGTTTTCCACGATGCCTGCTTTGTCCGCCGGCGACCCCGGAATTACCGCCAGGTCGGTCGGATCCTGCCCTCGGAGCACCAGGGCGCCGTAATCAAACGGTAAATTATTCCTTTCCTGAACGGATTTGTTGATCGGCTGGTAGCGCACTCCCAGATAGGGCTGGCTGATTCGACCGGTCTTTTCCACGCCGCTAATAACATTTTTTACCGTGTCAATGGGAATGGCAAATCCAATGTTTTGCGCTCCCTGCGCCATCGCCACGTTAATACCAATCACCTCACCCCGCAGATTAAGTAGCGGGCCGCCGGAATTACCTTGATTGATCGCCGCGTCGGTTTGGATGAGCTGATCCAACTGCTCCGCGCCGGTAAGTCCGCCCGCCACAATCTGGCGGCTAAGGCCGGATATAATCCCTTTGGAGACGGTGTTGCGAAATTCCCCCAGAGCGTTGCCAATTGCGATTACCGTCTGCCCAATCTTTGCTTCTCCTGAATTTCCCAAGACCACCGTTTCCATTTTATCCACCCCTTTGCCTTTTTTGGGTTTTTGGGGATCAACCCTCAGCACCGCTACATCATTTACGCGGTCCCTCCCCAGCACTTTGGCGTCATACTCCCGACCGTCGTTGGTAATCACGGTGTAATCAGCTTGGGGATCTCCTATCACGTGTTTATTGGTCACGATCAGACCGCTCTCCGAGATAACAAATCCCGTCCCGCCGCCAATTTCCACTTTTTCACTTCCCTCTCCTGGTTGCTGGGGGCTCGGCCTGCCGAAGCCTCCCCGAGGCGAAGGCGACCCAAAAAATCTTTCAAAGAACTGGTCGGAAAAAGGATCGCCCGAGAAAGGGTCGGAGGGGCCAAAGAAATTTTGGATCTTGGGCATATCTTTGGTTATCACAACGCTCACCACGGCCGGAGTGGCTCTCTCCACCGCTTGGACTACCGCGTCCTCCTCCGCCTGCACCGAAGGAGGCACCGTTACGGGAGAAGTTTTTGGGGGACCACTTTCATCCTGCAAATCAGAGGTCGGTTGCCCCT
>VGKB01000012.1 GCA_016867255.1 Candidatus Moraniibacteriota bacterium | reverse complement strand
CCCCATCGGCCCAACTGTCTTTGGCAGTGACTTACCGCTGTAACCTAAATTGTCCGGTTTGCTACGCCAAGGCCAACGAGATCAACATTGCCGATTTGGTAATTGAAAACCTTAGCAACGATATCGTTAACAAAATAAATGAGTATCCGATAGTGTTTTTAACCGGCGGAGAACCGACTGTTCGCGGCGACCTACCCGAGATAATTAACCGTTTCAAAAAAGCCGGAAAAAAGGTGATTATGTTTAGCAACGGGCTTAAATTGTCGAACCTAAACTACACAAAAAAACTTAAAAAAGTGGGCCTTGATTGCGTAATGTTGCAATTCGATGCCCTGGATGACGCTGAATACCAATATATCCGTGGCAAGAAACTATTGGCAACCAAAATGCGAGCGCTTGATAATCTGCAAAAATGTCATTTGACGGTTTATCTCTGCTCAGTAATACTGAGAAACAGAGGCCTTGGGCAAATGAAAAGAATTTTTGATTTTGCGAGGCAGTACCCGGTGATAAAAAATGTGAGCGTTAATCTCCTCTGGCGGCTTGGCCGCTACAATGAGAATGATTTTGTGCCAACCTCTCAGATTTTAACCCGGGCCTCTAAAATAAACCAGCTGACCAATTTTGATTGGCTGGAGTCAACCAGGCTTCTTTGTGGGATGGACAAGTTGATCTCCATGTTTAATTCTAAGAGGCGCCGCCTTTTCTGTAAATGCAATTTAAAATGTTTAATGCTCTATTATAAGGGTAGAGCAATCCCTATCACTAAAATTTTTGATACCAGAGAAATTAATCGAAGAATAGAAGATTTTTATAAAAGGAGGAGTTATGTTAGACTTTGCATGTTTCTAGCCTACTTCTTAGGCAGCCAGTTGATTGGGAATTTGTTTTGGAATAAAAATTTTCGGTTTTTGCTCAGAAAAATGTTTTGCAATATGCTATACTTACTGCGTCGGAAGTTTAATTTATTTATCCCGCTGGACGTCATCACAATCGGCACTTTTCCTACTTTAACTAACCTAGATTTCGACTTTATTGAAAAGTGTAACTTTAATGCCATTTCTTCGGAAGACTTCGGGTTTGAGCCGGGTTGCATTCATCGCATCAAGGCACTTAAAAAGAGAGGAGAGAATTAGTAATTTGGAAACATGCTTTCTTACTTTCCTACAATCGGAGTAATTGATTTAGCCGGTTACGCAGTGCCCACTGTTATAATTACTAACATTTTGGGGACAGCCGCACTATTTTTCGTTGCCATCAAAGAGGGAAAAAGACTGGAGTTAAGCCTGGATAAAACTCTCCTAGTTTTTTTGGTTTTTTATATAATGAGCAGTTTTCTTTCGCGGGCCCTTTTTATTTTTTCTCGCGCTTTTTTGCATCAGGATCTGGAAAGGCAAAATGTGATATTGTATTTTTTTTCTACCCAACGAGTTTTTTTTGGAGTGCTAATAGCGGTTTTTGTGGCAATTCCTATCGGGGCTTATCTTAAAAAATTTATGGGAGATGTCCGGAAATATTACGATGTTTTTTTTCTAGGGTTGGCGGCTTGCATGATAATTACCCGACTGGGGGACGCTTTAGCCCATTATCACCCGGGGAAGGTAGCCAGCGTATTTTGGGGAATCCAGGTAGCGGGGGCTTATCGTCACGAGCCTTCCCTTTATGAGTTTATCAGTTTAATTCTACTTTTTTTGCTTGCCTGGAATTTAAGGAGAAAAATAAAAACTCCCGGGCTACTTGCTTTAATAATTGTTGCTTGGATGTCGCTTTCTCGTGTAATCACCGATTTTTTCCGGGCGCGGGATCTGCCTTTTTTCAGCCAAGAAGGAGGAAGCGCTTTTAACAGTTCTAATTATTATTTTGAAAGCGGGCTAACCCTTAATCAGCTAGCCTATTTTTTGATTTTCCTGGCAGCCAGCGGGACACTTTTATATTTGTTTTTTAAGAAAAGAGAAATCTTCTTTTGGAGCCCTGAAATTAGCCTATCCAGCAGGTCTAATGTAGAGACTCCAGGCGTAGAATTGAAGGGCGGCCATGAAAAAGAATAAAGTTATCACAATAACCCAAACCAATATTTCTGATCTTGACATCTTTTTATCACTTATTAGGGACAATTATACCCGAAGTTTATTATTTTATGGAAAATATTGGTAAAACAAGGATCATTAGAAAAACTTTTAGCATCTGTGACAAATGCTTGCGGAAGGTTCCGGCCGAAACTTATGAAAAGCAAGGTGGAATAGTAATTTTGAAGCGTTGCCATCAGCACGG
Source organism: Candidatus Moraniibacteriota bacterium (assembly GCA_016867255.1). GTDB lineage: Bacteria > Patescibacteriota > Minisyncoccia > CAIUEV01 > CAIUEV01 > VGKB01. The sequence continues at coordinate 15,711 of VGKB01000012.1, read as the reverse complement.
TCGGTTCACGAATGCCCACTTTTGGGATGATCCGGTTGTTTACAAGACGCTTCTCAATGTCAAAACGGTTAACCCTGAGCCGGCCAATCTCTCCATCGCGCTTACCAATAAATGTAATCTTAACTGCCAGGTTTGTTATGCAAGATCTAATGATGGAAAAGTACGTCATTTCAACATAAGAAAACTTGGGGTTATCAGCGGTTATAAGGGAGTTTTGTTAACTGGAGGCGAACCGACCATCAGGAGCGACCTCCCAGAAATTATTCGGCTAATCAGGAAAAAAAGGAAGAGAGTAAGCATCTTTAGCAACGGACTAAAACTGGCTGACAGGAATTATTTAACGCGGCTTAAAAAATCCGGCTTGAGCGGAGTGATAATGCAGTTTGATACACTCAACCCAACTATTTCCCGCTTTAGGCGGGGCGGCGGTTTAATTAAAATTAAAGAAAAGGCTATTAACAATGTACAAAAAGAAAAGCTCCCGCTCTATCTTTATTGTGTGGTTCTTGAGAATAACCTGTATGAAATCAAAAAGATTATCGAATTCTCTCTGAGGTATTCCGTTATAAAAATGGTAAGCTTTAATACTTTAGGAATGATCGGCAGGTGTGACCGCGATGAATATTTGCCATCCTCAAAAATTATCCGGATCATTCGCAAAGAATTGGGCATTAAGAAAAAAGACTGGATTGAGTCTTCCCGCTTGCTTAACAGCTTGGACCGGATTTTGCAGCCCCTTGGAGTAGGCCGCCGCCTTTTTTCCAAATGCAGTCTGAAGTGGATGGCACTTCCTTATAAAAACGAACTGGTCCCAATCAGCAAAATATTTAATTTGGAAAGGATAAACCGCGATGCCGAAAAATTATCGCCATTTTCGTTTCTTACTTCTTTTGTTAAAAACGAGGTGATACTTAATTTTTTCCGGAATAGATATTTCCGGATGCTGCTGATGAAAACATTCAAAAGCGCAAAATATTTGTTCATTAAAAAATATTCTCTTTTTAACCCCTTTTTTATTGTGGCGGTTACCGTAGTGCCGTCGGCGGAAAACATTGACTATGATTTTATAAAAGAGTGTAATATTGAAGCTATAACACCGGGGATTACAACTCCTGAGCCGGCTTGTCTACACCGGGTGAAACAGAATAGGGCCTGATAATTAATATTTTATGAGGAACGGACAAAAAAATTTTGTTTTTATCTTAATTTTGTTAGTTGCAGCAACGGTTTGGGTAATAAGTAATGATTTTAGGCAAAATAAAGTTACGCAAAAAGGATCCCCTTGGCGCCAAGTCATTGGCGATGCTTCCTGGAAAGAAAGGGCTTATGCCAATTTGTTGGTGTTTCAGAATAAAATTTGGATTTTAGGGGGTGTAACAACTGCGGACAGTCCCGGTGAAGAGACCGGAGAACTGGTTAATGATTCAAAGGTTTCTCAGAAAATTAATGCTATTTTTTCCAGCGGCAAGAAACTTAATGATGTCTGGTTTTCGCCGGACGGAGCAAGGTGGAACGAGGCCACTGTGTCCGCTCCGTGGAGTGCGAGACGGAGCTTTAGCTCTCTGGTTTTTGATGATAAAATCTGGGTTTTTGGCGGTTTTGGCGATAAAGGAAACCTGGCTGACGTTTGGCGATCTTCCAATGGAGTAGATTGGGAACTGGTTACCGACAGTGCTCCCTGGGGACAAAGAAGAGGGCACACGGTCCTGGTCTATAAAGGGAAGATTTGGCTTCTTGGAGGGGCGGGAGGGAATCCTGATTTAGGATGGGAAGACACTAAAAACGATGTTTGGTGTTCAAGTAATGGAAAAGATTGGGAAGCGAAGACTGATTCTGCCCCTTGGAACCCCAGAATGGAACACATTTCTCTGGTTTTTGATGATAAAATATGGGTAATCGGCGGATGGGGGAAATGGGGAGAGAATTACAATGATGTTTGGTCTTTTTCCGATGGAGCCGGTTGGATAAAATCCGCTGAGCAAGTTGATTGGAGTCCGCGCTGGGGACATGCGGGAGTTTCATACGATGATAAAATTTGGATTTTAGGGGGTAACCTCCGCAGTGAATATGAGGAAACGGCGGAAAAGAGCAGTGATATAAATGAAGTTTGGTTTTCAAAAAACGGCATTGATTGGGAGAAGGAGAAAGAGCTGGTTCCTTGGTCGCCGCGCAGGAAACTAAGCGCTGTAGTTTTTCAAAACAAAATATGGATAGCCGGCGGTTTTTGGGGAAAATACGAAGGAGGAATAAGGGCTTTCCATGATGTTTGGGATTATGTTGCGGAGTGAGGAGTTTGAAAATTTAGTCAAAACTATCTTTATTGCCAGATTGCGTTTCTCCCCCTTTTTTATTGAAAGTAAGTTGTTTTTTGAAAATAAATAGAGCCAGCAGAGCGAGAAAACATAGCCAGAATAGAATAAAGTAAGCCAGCTGGTTTAAAGTGAAGCCGTTTTGGAAATGAAAGTTAGAGGCTGGTAGGTCGTCGGCGCGGAAAGAATCGGTGATCACGCGGGAAAGGGAGAGCCAGCCGGTTATGATGAGCGCCAGTACCCCGGGGGTTTTAATTCTTTTTCTTAGTTTCCAAATAAAAACCGAAAGAATTGCAAGGCTTATCAATTCGTAAAAAACAGGATTGTGGCGGGCCACCCCCTTGAAGTAAAATCCCAGGGGAAAATCGGTCATTGTTCCCGGGTGGGTCTGGCCGAGAAAATTGCCCAACCGATAGAAAATTAGAGTAACGGCGCTTGCGGTGAGCATCACGTCAAAATAGCGGGGGATTTTTTTGAGTGATCGGCTTACAATGGCGCCAACCAGCACCGCGAGCGCCAGACCAATAAGAGCACCAAAATAAACTCTTCCCCAAGAGAACCAATTATTCAAAGACAAGTTTAGATTACTCTGATGGAGGGCTTTTTGGGAAAGAAAAAATAAGATTTTTTCAAAAAAACTAACGGCGAAAAAATTAAAAACGGCAATCCCGATAACGATACGCCGATTAAGATCAAGCCGAACGGCTTCACGGTAGACGATCATGACAAAAAAGACTCTAGCCAGCACCCAAAAAATCTGCCAGGAAGCTAGGGAGTAATTTCCGATTTTGACAATGGGGAAATATATTTCCGATAATGGCGGCATCAAGGTATTGAATGGGATTATTAAAATTTATTGTCCTGTATAGTCGGCGAATTCCCAAAGGCAGTCCCCCCGGAAGTTTTTGGATCCTTCAGGAGTTGTTAATTCGACATCGGCTATCCCGGCGTAGCGAAGATATTTGTTGTCATAAAAGGGCAAAAGCATTCGCTCTGATTTAAGTTTGATTGACAGTGAGATGTTGTCATTATACCGTATTGTTAATTCCGGTAATTTTTCCTGACTGTTGCTGGGATGATCGGTATAGGTTTTTTCTTCTAGAGAAAAGGAAGGGCTATGGTCGGCGCTGTGGTCAATAAGGATTTTGTCGCCTTGTGCAAGGTAGAATTTGTTCGAAGCAGGGGAGCCTATTTTTTTCTGGAAGACGACTTGGCTAAAAACAATAGCATAATCCTGGGCGATAACTCGGCCCCAATATCTTTTACCGATTATCGTTTCCAACTGCACCCAGCTCATATTCGCCCAGTTATGGTCGTGATAGCCAATCCCAGATACTTCTTTCTCCTCCCCTTTAAAACTAATTTTTCCATGGATTTTTCCAGCCGGGACCGCTGGCAACCAAGCAAAATATTTTCCTCTTGCCCCCGTATAATAGCGGATATTATTCCGAGGCCTCCAGGATGGGGCGGTTCTTTCTAAATACAGATCTCCCTTTAGGTCTTCTAGTTCAAAATGTTGGCGATAGTTATTTAAATCACCTTCTAGAACATTATTTCCTATTTTTACGAAACACGATTCGCGAGATCCTTGAAATTGGTCCGGAGGGAAAGAGTAGCGTTTTAGAAACGTTTCTTCGTCCGGCGGTGTGAAGGCAACAGAAATACTGGAAGTTTCAGGCGGATAGGCGGTATGCCAGATGATAACAAATAAAGTACCGTCATCGAGTTTTCCGTCAAAGTACCACCATTCAAAAGCTTCTTCTTCTCCGGCAGTTCTCATTCCATCTTCCCATTTTTGCACTGGTTCTTCAGTCTCAACAGCTAAGAAATATTTTTTTGAAAGCAGGGCGGATGTTAGAACAGCACAAATGGTTAAAACGCACACTTGAAATTGGCGAGTTGTCATTAATTTTTTTTAACTAGACAAGTTATTATAAACAAGGAAAAATGATAGATACAAAAAAGAAAATATTAGCCAATGAAAGTTGTTAATAAAACAACCAGCATCTGTCATAAATGCCAAAAAGCCATTCCTGCGAGGGTATTTATAAAGCAGGGCAGAGTGTGGATTGAGTCGGATTGTCCAGAACACGGGAAAACTGTTTCTGACCACGTTTGGGATGATCCGGAAATCTACCGGGGGTTGCGCAGTATAAAGTTAGCCCCGAACAGAGGCACTCAGACTTTAGTAGACATAACCAATAAGTGTAACCTAAACTGCAAAATTTGTTTTGCCCGAGCCAACGAGTACAAGGGCGATAAGTTCAAAAAGGAATATCTGGATGAGCTGCTTGACCATGACAGGATTTTTATTTCCGGCGGGGAGCCGACCGTGCGGGAAGACCTGCCGGATATTTTAAGGCGCTGCGTCCGAAACGGCCAAAAGCCGGTGCTGTTTTCCAATGGGATAAAACTAGCCGATTATGCCTATGCTCGTAAGCTCAAGGAAGCTGGCCTACGTTCGGTTCTGCTCCAGCTGGACACTTTGCGCGAGGAAGATTGTGATTACATCCGAGGCCGGAAACTTGTGAGAGTCAAGATAAAAGCCCTGCGTAATTTGTGTAAATTGAATATCCCGGTTTCGGTGTGGGTGGTGGTAGTGAGAAACCGTAATCTCAAGGATTTGAAGGAAATCTATAATTTCGTTTTCCGCTTTCCGAATGTCAAAACAGTATCTGCCATTCCCATCTGGCGCATCGGAAGGTATGACAAAAATGATTTTGTGCCCCCTTCTGAAATACTAAAAGAGCTAGAAAGAAATTATCCCGGGCTCGATAAGCGCGAATTTATTGAGACTACTCGACTGATGTGCAACATTGATCGCTTTTTTATTCATTTTGGTTGGAAGCGGGGCAGGATTTTTGGAGCTTGCATGATCAAATCGCTAGTTTTTGATTATAAAGGTCACTGTTTGCCTCTCGGGAGAATATTTAACCTAAAATTTGTTAACTCTTCAATAGAAAAAATATTATCGGGAAGAAAACAGCGCTGGTGCCTAATCGGTCCAGTCAGTAAATTGTTGTTTTGGCAGGGGATTGTTAACTCAATCCGTAACCGATATTTTCGAGCCGTGCTTGGTCAACTGGCTTTTAATCTCCGACATTTGTTTACTAAAAAGTATTTATTGGTAAGTCCTTTTCGCTTCATTACGGTGGGGATTTACCCCAGCCCCCAAAATATCGACCTTGACTTCATCAAGGCTTGCAATACTTATGCGCTTGATAATAAAGACCATCAGTTGAGGCCTGCTTGTCTGCACTATATTAATAAAGAGAAAAAGCTGATCAAATAAAAACAGCCCCGCCAAGGGACACCGTAATATAAAATATTTTGTGTGTCTGGGGGGCTGCTTCCCCAGACGGAAGGGTTCAACAGACCATGGAGCATGAAACATGAAACATGAAGCTTGAAACTTGAAAACAAAAAAATGAGATTACAGTTTACTCTCCCTTTTTATCGTGTTCTATTTTTTTACCTGAAGCGTAGGAGGTATTTCTTGTTTTTATTCCAAGTTACTTTTTTGGAACTGACCTTGCGCTTGCCGCTGTAAAATTTAGCGGTGGCGCGGCCCTTAAACTTGCTTAATTTTATCTTTACTTTGGAAACATCTTGGTAGGTGTAAAGAGCGATTCGCCCTTTCTTATCGGCAATGTCAAAGTCAATCAGCTTGCCGGTTGCGGCGTTGTAGACTTTAGCTTCGGCGTTGCGGGCAAATTTATACTTCCCCTTTTTATTTTTCTTTTTAAGGGTGAGGGATATTTTTTTATAGCCAGTTTTTGTGTAGAGTTCGCTTTCGGTAAGATTATTGCCGTTAAGCCGCTCCACCCCCTCGCAGCTGAGATCCAGCACCCAAAACCATTCAACGGTTGATCCGTTTTTAGTCGCTCCCGGCTTGTAATATCGGGCGACTCCTATTGACCTCGCTTTGGCGTCGCTCATATTTTCCCGGTGGCCCTCGGAAGCTTTCCAGGCGTCAAACATCGCCTGGCCAGTTTCGTAGCCCCAGCCCATATTTTCAGTGAGGAAATAAAAGCCATAGTGTTGACCGCGCTCCTCCGGCCCGCCATAAACCCCGTCTTTGTGGATGTTGACATCGGCATCGTCCGGATGGTTGGCAAAATATTCCGCGAAATATTCCGCCCCGTTTATTAGGGGGGTGGTGGCTTTCAGCTCCGAGCGGCCAATGCTTTTTCGGTAGTCGTTGAGAAGGTTGATTAAATTTTGCTCTTCGGAATCCAAAGTCGCGGCGCGAGCGATACAGCTGCTCGCAATAAACAATACTGCCGAGGTCAGCAATAAACCTGCCTTATCCATTTTGCTTTTTAGGGCTTCATGAAATGTTTTATGCTTCATGTTTCAAGTTTCAAGATTCGTGTTGCGGGGGCAGGATTTTTACCCGTCCGAAGCCCCGTAGGGGCGCAGGCGGGCGAACCTGCATCTTTGTTGCGGGGGCAGGATTTTTACCCGTCCGAAGCCCCGTAGGGGCGCAGGCGGGCGAACCTGCATCTTTGTTGCGGGGGCAGGATTTTTACCCGTCCGAAGCCCCGTAGGGGCGCAGGCGGGCGAACCTGCATCTTTGTTGCGGGGGCAGGATTCGAACCTGCAACCTCGAGGTTATGGGCCTCGCGAGCTGCCATTGCTCCACCCCGCGGCGATGGCGAAGCGCTAAAATCAAATAAATAATAGCATATTATTTGCAATTGTAAAATCCCTGAGCTGGATTTCATAAAAATTTTATCTGGATTTAATGATTGTTGTGGTAAATAGGAAACCAGAAATCTGGCCTATACGACCAATAGATCTTATGGGATTAAATGGAATTAAAAAAAACACTCCCGCGCAGTGTACTCCAAAATAAAATATAATTGTGAGTCTGGGGGAGTGTTTCCCCCAGACGGAAGGGTGAAAAAGGATTTGTCGTTTATGTCCTATAGGTCCAAGACAAATGCTTTTTGCCCCCTCCGTACCGGGGGAATAATAAAACACCTGCAACATTCGCGATTAAATATTTTTTTTCGCAAATATTGGCTGGTTCGATCTCGTCGACATTTCGAGACCTCGCAATTCCTTCCTCCTTTCTTGCCTTAAATCTTTTCGCAACGCGAAAGATTAAAAGCGGGAATTACTAATTAAATTTAAGGTGCTTTAAGCTTAAAACAGCTTCTCACCAAAAGGAGAGGGAGGAATTTTTACCCTCTCCTTTTGATTGGGCCAACTACGGGATTTTGTATTTGGGAACACAAAAAGTGTTCTGATCTTACTATCAACAATGTTCAACCTTGCGGTTCCTTCGTTTTTTGTATTTGTTTTAGGATACGCAGCCATTATATCGGATAAATATATCGGCGCAATTATTTGGGGAAAGAGTGTTTAAAATGTGTTTTTGACTGTGGATAATTTTTTACATATCTTGTTATTGTGCGTAATATCGGGTCAATATTTGACACTTTGAATAAAATTTAAATTATCCACAAGTTTTGAACAGTAGCTTGAAACATGAAACATGAATCACAAAACTCGGTTCTCGCCAAAGGCGAGTCCTTGCCTCACCGGCAAGCAGGCACCTATGGTGGAAACCCGGTCTACTCTATCAACAAACCTTTGATGAAAACATTTTCTTGAAGTAAGAATAGAATAGTCAGGAATAACTAAATTATTTTCTTATGAAAAAAATATATTTTGATTATGCCGCTACGACCCCTTTGGCGGCGGAGGTGAAAAGGGCGATGGAGCCATTTTGGGATAAGAATTTTGGCAATCCGATGGCGCAACACTTTTTTGGTGAGGATGCTCGCAGAGCCGTTGAATCCGCCCGCGAGCAAGTTGCCGATTTTTTCAGTGTTAATAAGGAGGAGATCATTTTTACCAGCGGGGCAACCGAGAGCAACAATTTGGCGGTGAAAGGCGTGATTAAGGCGGTTAGAAAACAAGCTTCAAGTTTTGTGCCTCATATAATCACGACTGCTTACGAACACCATTGTCTTTTGGACAGCGTGAAATATTTGGAGAAAACAGGGGAAGCTGAAGCCGATTATGTTAAGCCAAATCGGGAAGGAATAATAAATCCGAAAAATGTTGAAGAGGCGATAAAACCCAATACGGTGCTGATTTCAGTCATGTATGTCAATAATGAGATCGGAACGATAAATCCTCTTTCCGAAATCGGGGAGTTGGTAAAAAAAGAGAACCTGCGGCGAAAAAGGGAAGCCGAGTTAACGGGTGGGAAGGCACTGCCCCTTTTCTTCCACAGCGACATTGTGCAGGGGGTGAATTACCTTCCTTGCGACGCGGAAAAGTTAGGATTGGATTTGTTTTCTTTCTCCGGCCACAAGATTTACGGTCCCAAAGGCGTTGGGGGGCTGGGAGTGAAAAAAGAGGTCTTGATTGAAAAAATCCAGCACGGGGGAGAACAAGAATTTGATTTGCGCTCGGGAACGCATAACGTGCCGGGGATTGTGGGGCTGGCGGAGGCGGTGAGGCGGGTAAACCGGGTAAACCGAGTAGACCGAGTTAGGAAGTTGAGGGATTATTTTTGGAGGAAACTGCAAAAAGAAATTAAAGGCATCAAATTAAACGGCTCGCGGGAGAAGCGGGTGGCGAATAACCTTAATGTGAGTTTTGCTGAAGCGGAAGGGGAAAGCATGGTCTTGCTGTTAAGCCAGGTGGGAGTTGCTTGCTCCACCGGATCCGCTTGCTCTAGTGAGTCGCTTGAGCCCTCCCATGTGCTTTTGAGCATTGGCTGCTCCCATCCCGAAGCTCACGGCAGTCTGCGTTTCACCTTAGGCGAGGGGACTACTGAGCAAGACATAGATTATGCAACACTAAAAATAAAAGAGGCGGTGGAACGGTTGAGGAAAATCGCGGGGAAGTAGGACGGATAGGACAAATAAGACGAATAGGACTTATACAAAAGCCCCCTGAAAATTAATTCAAGGGGCTTTTGTTCTCTGTCTGCTTGCGTTGAAACAAACAAGAGGTTGAGAAATAATGAACATCTTAGGATTATTCGCAAGCTAACCACTAGAGGTTAGCAACTCGGGCGCTGTATTTCTTGAGGTTTTGCAATTGCCTTTCGTTGAGAGTCTTTGATTTTTCAATCGCGCCCTTCACTAGAGATTCCGAAAAAACTCGGGTGTCGCCGGGGTGAATCCGTCCCTGAGCGATTTGCCTTCGCAAGTAGTCCTCAATGTAAATCTTGTGCTCTTTGGTAAGAGCGGCATCGGGATTGGCGACTAGGAATTCTTGAAGAGCCCTGCGGGCCAAATGAGTAAGCCCATCACCTTTGCCGGCAGTAACGGTGTAGCCCTCAATGGTCTTTTCGGCGGTAGTGGAAGGGGCTGATGGCTGTTTTTTTTCAGCAGGCGCTTGCTCTTCCGCGCCCTTCGTTTCTCCGGTCTTTTCGTCTTTTACCACAACCTGGTCTTTCTTTTCGGCCTGTTCCTTGACTTCTATGTTGTTGTTGGAATTGGCTTGCTGTTCCGTGAGAGCCACTTCCTGATCTCCAACCAGCTTGTCTATCTGGGACCCTTCTTCGGCCGGTTTGCGGGAATAGTTGTAGATTCCTACGGCAATCAAAGCCACAATCAGTACCGAAAGGATAACCCGCAGGTTATCTTGAACCCAGATCCGGGCTCTTTCCCAAGTATCTCCTTCTTCTTCAAATTCTTCTTCGTCGGCGAAAAGCTCTTCATCTTCCATTTCCTCCTCTTTTTTCTTATTGGATTTTTCTGTTTCTTCGTCCGCGATTTCTTGCGAATCCTTCTTTTTGTCTTCTTCCATCATGTCACCTCCTCTCTTGTCCCGCCCATTGCGATGGGAGGGGCGATTAATTGTTAATGTTCCTAAGATTGGAATTATATCCTACGGGCAAGATGTGATTTTGTCAATAAAAAATCGGTAATCGGCAGTCGGTAGTCAGCGATCAAAATATCCTTTGTTAGAGTGTAGTTTTTGCCGTTGGAATTTTCCCGCGCAATTCACAAGTTATTATCTCTGAGCTGGATTTCATAAAAATTTTATCTGGATTTAATAATCACTGTGGTATATAAAAAGTACTAAGTTCCCAGTACTAAGTACTAAGTTATTATTAACTTTAACAAAATGAACAAAAGATTGATTATTTTGCTGAGTGGTCTTGGGGTTATATTGTTTAGCTATTGGGAGGCCCAAGCTAGCGGTCCGGAGCTTGATTGTCCCTCCCGCGTGCGGGCAGGGGAGACGTTCCAAGTTTTTGCCGCGGGGAGTGAATGGTCAAGCGGGGTAGAATTTTATTGGGACTTTAATGACCGAGATGGGAAAAACGATTTTCTTGATAACCGCGGCAGCGCCATTCCTCACAGTTACGGTAGACCAGGAACTTACACGGTAACCTTAAAGACCTTGGGGGAAGGAGAAACCGGATCTTGCCAACAATGCAGGATAGATGTGGGCAATCCGGAACTAACAGGTCAGATAAAAATTGTTGAGCTTTTGCCTAACCCTCTAGGAGCGGACAATGCTTTGGCGCCGGGGGGAGAATGGCTTAACTTGTTTAACAGCGGGGAAGAATATGTGGATTTGAGCGGTTGGATATTGTACGACACTGATGATGCGCATGAGCTTTTCTTAACTCCGGACAATGTCGGCGGGGCAGACCCGGAAGGATTGAGGCGTGGTCAAATTCTCATTGCGCCCAGAGGGCTGGTTACCGTTTTTCGCGACGGAGACAATGATTTTTCCCTCAATAACGAGGGAGACGCGATCAGACTCTATTCCGGGCCGCTGGAAATGACGGGTGAATTGCAGAACGAAATTATTTATGGGCCAACAAAGGAGGGGAAAACATACCGCCGTGATCCGGATACGGGAGAGTGGGAGGAAAGCAACAAGGTGGTAAGTCAAGCAGTATCCGGCGGCGAGGGAAGCGGCGGGACCGGAGAAGAAGCGGAAGAGCCCTTTTGTCCGGCGCTGGAGCTGGAAGGAGAAAATAGCGAAAACATAAATGATAATAGTGAAGCTGAAGCCGGTGGTTCAAACTCAGAAACAAACGATGATAACGACAGTGGTGGAAATATAAACCCAAATAGCCAAGACAACAACACGGGTGGCGGCAGTGCTGATGATTCTTCCCCGGAAAACGAAAATACGAACGTTAACATGGACATAGTTTCAGATGCGGACGCAGGGGAAATTGTTGGAGGAGAAGACTTGCAGGGATCGTTGGGTGTTTCGCCGGATATTTTGGAATTAGCCGGACTTGAGGGGCAGGAGATTAGTGCAATAAATTATCAGATTCCTGAGGACAGTAACGGCAGTCAATTAACGGTTGTGAGCAGTGGAGCTCTGGAAGATAAGAAAAAAGAGGATAAAAAAGACAAAAAGAAAAGCAATGCGGGCAAAAACGAGAAGAATAAGGGAACGGCGAAGCTCACGGCAGGCAATACAGATTTGGAAAATAGCGGAATAAGCAGGGAGGAAACCGGTCAAGGCGAGACGATTCAAAATGGCGCGGAAGAGCTGGATAAATTAGTTGATATTGGAAAGGAGAAAGAGGGCGCAAATAAACCAATTATCGCTTCAACTCCGGCCGAAAGGTCTCCTTGGCGCTGGCTTTATTTCCTTTGGGGCAGTTGGTTTTTCTGGCGAATAATCCTACCTTTCCTCATTTTGTGGGCATTATTTTATACAGTAGCTCAATTTGTCAGAAGGAAATACTTCTCTTAGGGCGGGTAATACTATTCTTTCCTAATTAAACATAAATTCCACCTAAGTTCGCATTCGCGAACAGAGGTGGACAGATTTTTTATGAGAAATTGCCAGCATTTTTCTTTTGCGTCGTTGATCAAAAAACAAAGCGAGAAGCCTGTTTTTGAAATGTCCGACAAAGAAATAGAGAAATTAAAAAGCGTGGCACAGGTTCTGGTCTCTATATTAGCTATAACGGGGTTAGTAGCCGTGACAGCCGTTATGCCAGGTTTTTTATCAGTCATTAAAACATTTTATCGGATAAAGAGAATTAGGCGGCTGGAGTATGAAGAAAAAAATAAGAAGATAATAAAAACCTTTTATTATCTCAAGGAAAAAGGTTATATTGAGCTGTATAAGGTAGACAGGAACTTTAAAATTGTGTTGACAAAGAAGGGAAGGACTTGGGCTGCAAAACTGCAAAAACCCGTCATTTCTATTTCGAAAGATAAGCATTGGGATAAGAAATACTGGCAGATAGCGGCTGATATTCCCACTAAATATAAATCGGGAGCCGATGCTTTTCGAAGGGAGATACTAAAGCTGGGATTCTTTCCCTTACAGAGGACTTTGTGGTTTTTCCCTTTCGATCCAAGAAAAGAAATCGAGCTTTTATCTCAGAAATACTTAATATCACCCTTTGTGACAGTAATGAAAATAGAAATTCTTGATCCAACAGATCAGAAAAATATTCAAAAGCATTTTATGGAGAAAAAAATAATATAAAAAAGAAAAATCCACCTTTTTACGCATTCGCGTAATAAAGTGGACAAAATTTATTTTAGTAAAAAATACCTGAACAATATGGAGGGTTAAGCGGTTGAAACTTTTTTATTTGAAGTAATCTAGGAACAACTTCAAGCAGTTGATGCAGTATTCCAGCCGGAAAGTTTTTTCTTTGTTATTGAACTTTTTCGCCGGGTTGAAAGTTTTATCTTTTTTGGCCCAGAAGGGATCTTCCCAGGCGAGCCAATCTACTTCAATGCTTTTTAAAGTGCCGCCCAGGCAGTGATTTATTAGAATGAATTCCGTCAAAACCGAAAAATCAAGACTCTTTGATTTGACTAAAATAGGTTTGATAATTTTTGGTTTAAACATTGCCCCGCACCAGGTCCAATCAACTTCCTTGTTAATAAAAACTTTACCTGTTTCAGTAACCATATTTTCCAGAGCGAAATAATCTTTAGGATGGGATTTCCAAGCTTTTTCCGACCGGGAAAAAATTACCAAATCTTCTTTATAATTTTTGGAAACGTCTTCTATAAAACTATTTTTATACTTTGTTTCCAGGTCGAAAAGAACCCTGTCTATAAAACCATAATAAACAGGGCCTCGGAGGCGATTAGCTGAATAAATTTTTAAAGCGCCCCGAAAATAATCGCCCAGGGTAGTCCCTTCTTTATTTTTCAATATTAAACAACCTCCTTTTTCAAGAATTTTTAGGAGAGGGCCGCTAGATTTCACCGCAGTCGGGGTAGCGCTGATGCAAATTTTACTGAAAATTTCTTTTAGCAGACCCAGGTTTTTAAACAGGGTTTTCAAGTACCGTCCGGTTGGATCATGAAAAGGGAACACAAAAACTGGTTTAACCTTCCTATTAATTTCTTTAGGCATCTTTTTTGTTAGAAACTATTCTTAAATTATCCCTCCAGGGGCGGGCAAGTAAGAATATTAGAAGGGTTATTTATTTTTTATCAAATCTTTTAGAAAATGGATAAGCAGATTTAACCGAGCCCGTTTTTCTTTACTGGGACGGCCTGAAGCGATTACGTCGGCCAGGATCGCGCCGAGGGTTCTTTCAATCAAGCTAACCCTTAGCAATTGGCGAGGATTTTTTATTTTGAGTTTTTCGGCGACAGGTAGAAGATCTTTTATCCAGGAGTTGATGCCTTTGCGCCACTCGGGGTAGCTCATTCTCCAATCCGTGCCCATCAGCCAGTCCGACCAGACCATAAAAGCTAACTCGTATCCTTCGGGGTAGAGATAATTGTGAGCAAAATCGGTCAGGTAATAAACGTTTTTTTGCGGTGAGTAGAAAATGTCTTTCGGCTTGAAATGGCCGTGAGACCAAGATTTTGGGCGGATTTTGAACTCTTTTCGGATAAGTGCAAGCGCTGTCAAGTATAAAGGTAGAAAAAGTTCGGCGCTTAAAAAAGACTTTTTCCCTCCTAATTCTGATTCTATTTCTTTATCACTAGCCATTTCAAACCAGCGGCGAATCCTCGTTAAATGAAACTCATGAGCGGGCAATTTTTCAGCCAATAGCAGTGGTCGCCAAGGTTTTCGGGGAAAATATTTTTTGTACTCAAGATAAACTTCCAGAAACTCCCTTCTCTCTTCTTGAGTTAAAGGTTTTGAAATTTCGGGTTCCGAGAGAAAACGCCCATCAGCTGGCAGTTTTTCCATGATAAACCATTCGCGCCAGAAGGACAGCTGTTTGTGTTTGTATAGTTCCGGAGCGATTAATTTTTTGCTGCGATTGTTTTGGTTGAAGAAGAATAAAGATTCTCCTTCCCTTATCCCGTAGTTTTCCAGGTGGTCGCAAATTTTCAGCACGGCTGGGATATCCCTGTACGTGCCTTGATAAATAATATTTCGCAGATTATGTGGATTGCCTGAGGAAGCTTGGTAAATCTTTTTGGGGTTTTTGAAGCCAGTTTTATTGATGATTTGGTTAGCCCACTTGAACATTGATGATTTTTCCATAGGAAGCTTTAAATTTCTAGATGCCAATTTTCGTTGATTTCTTTCATTACTCTAACATTTGTAAACTCAAAAGAGAAATACTTTGTATTTGATTTTAGCGTAATAATGGGCAATAATGGCGGGGTAGTGGAGTGTGGCCAAGTCGCCTCACCGGCGACCTGCCGAAGAGGCAGGCGGTAAGGCACCTCATCGGCGACCTGCCGAAGAGGCGGGGCAACGGTAATTAAAAAATGTTAATGTATTATGCATACGTGTTAGAAAGTTTAAAGAACAAAAGGTTTTACGTGGGAAGTACAGTTAATCTAAAAAAGAGATTTTTAGAACATAATAGAAAGAAGGGTGGGAAATATTCGAGTAAAAATGGCCCATTTAAATTGGTATTTTATGAAGTATTTCTGAATAAGAAAGATGCTTTGAAAGCCGAAAACTTTTTTAAAACAGGTTACGGCAGGGAGGTGTTAAAAGATAAGCTCGAAAATTACTTAAGAGAGAATTTGGGGAATAGCCAAGTGGTAAGGCAACGGGTTCTGGTCCCGTGATTCGGGGGTTCGAATCCCTCTTCCCCAGCTGACAACTTTTTTTATCGAGCGACCCCCGCCTGCGCTCGGAAGCTACGGACGGGCAGGGAGAGGTTAGAATCCTACCACTCCAGCCACGTCGTTCGCGAACGACGTGGCCAGCCACTCGGTTGGTCACGTTTTTCTAAAAAACCATGTACTATTTTTACGTTCTACAAAGTCAAAAGAATCCTAATTGGTTCTACAAGGGTTCTGCCAGAGATCTGAAAAGAATCAAAAAGAGCCTGGTCGTTTCTTGCTAGTTTAGTCCATAAGAAAAGGTTAACCGGCTAAATTACTCCAATATACCCACAAAATCAGGAAAAAGTCAATTTTCGCTTTACTTTTTTCTACTAACGTGTTATTTAAGATAAGAACTTCAAACAAACAGAGGTGATGAAGATGAAAGGCAATGT
>VGKB01000011.1 GCA_016867255.1 Candidatus Moraniibacteriota bacterium | reverse complement strand
TTCTTTGCTCATCAGTTTTAAGAGTTTTCCAGGGCTCTTTGGCATCAATGTAGCGGTTGCAATCCTCAGAAAACTTAACTATTTTTTTGAGCGCCGCTTGAAACTTGGCGGCTTCAATTAACTTCCCCACTTCCCCAAAAAGTTTTTCGCAATTTTCCAGATTTTTTTTGTCTGATTTATCTGGATTTTTTAGCTTAGGAATAGTGCCTTTGAAATTATTTTTAGTAAAAAATAAGACGCGGTTAATAAAATTTCCAAACTTGCCGATAAGCTCCGTATTGATTTTTGTCTGGTATTCTTTCCAGGAAAAATCCGCGTCGGAATTTTCAGGGCCGTTAATTCCCAGATAATATCTTAAGGTTTCGGGGTCCCATTTTTCTAAAAATTCCGGCAGCCAGACTCCCCAATTGCGGGATTTGGAAAATTGCTTGCCGGAAAAAGTAAGATATTCGGAGGAAACGATAAGGTTGGGCAGGTTAAGATTGCCAAGCCCAAGCAAAATAGCCGGCCAAATAATGGTGTGAAAAGGAATGTTGTCTTTGCCGTGAACATAGTAGTGGACGGCCTTTTTATTCTGCCAGAAGTCTTTCCAGTAATCCGGCTCGCCGGTTTTCTTTGAATATTCCTGACTAGCAGTAAGATAGCCGGATACCGCCTCAAACCAGACATAGATTGTTTTGCCCTCATATCCTTTAACCGGAACCGGTATTCCCCAATCCGAATCTCGGGTAATGGCCCGATCAGACAGCCCGCTTTCTAAAAATTTTAGGGTGAAATTGCGGGCGTTAGGGCGCCAGCCGCGGGATTTATTTGCCCAATCTAAAAGCTTTTTTTCAAAAGCGGAAAGCTTCAGGAAAAAGTGCACCGAATCCTTCCAAATTGGTTTCCTTCCGCAGATTTTACAACGTGGGCTTATGAGCTCCTTAGCGTCCAAGATAGATCCGCAGTTGTCGCATTGGTCGCCGCGGGCCTCAGGAAAATCGCATTGGGGGCACTTCCCTTCTATGTAGCGGTCGGGCAAAAACCTCTGGCATTTATCGCAGTAAGGCAGACTTTGAGTCTTTTTATAGATGTAACCCTTTTTTAGCAGATCCAAGAATAACTCCTGCACCTGTTTGTAGTGGAAGGGATTGGCGGTCTTGGTAAAGAGGTCGTAAGAAAAATCCAATCCTTTCAGTAAGGTCCGATTAAATTCCCGGTCGTATCTTTCCACGATTTTTTGGGGCGTGGTTTTTCCCTGCTCCGCTTTTACTTCAATGGGCGTGCCGTGGCAGTCACTGCCGGAAACCATAAGGACTTTGTGGCCGTTCAGGCGATAATAGCGGGCCAGAAAGTCCGCCGGCATAAAGCTCGCCACATGCCCCAAATGGAGCGACCCGTTGGCGTACGGCCACGCAACCCCAATAAAAATCGGCTGTTTGTTCTTTGCGGTCATAGTTTACTGTTAACCCTTTTAGGTTATTAGAGTTTTATTAAAACGCAAGGGACGTTGCTTTTTCTGATCAGCTTTTCCTAATCGCTTCCATCCTCCTTCACTTACCATGGCGAGCTACGGCGGACGAAGTGGGAGATGGTTGGTATTATCCGTGCCGGATTGCTTCCATAGGAGAGAGTTTTGAGGCCTTGAGGGCCGGATAAAAGCCAAAAATAATGCCGGTGGTTGCGGCAAAAGAGACTGCGAGCAGGATAGAGTTAAGGGTAACGGCAAATTCCAAGTTGTAGCCGAAACTGAAGGAAACATAAGTAAGCAACAAGGAGAAAAAATAGCCCAGAATTATGCCGGCAGCGCCGCCCGCGAGGGTGATAAAGACCGCTTCCAACATAAATTGCCGCAGAATTTGGCCAGACCGTGCACCGACCGCCTTCCGGAGACCAATTTCAAAAGTTCGTTCCGCTACCGCTACGTACATTACATTCATAATTCCCACTCCGCCGACTACTAAAGAGATTGAGGTAAGCGCCAGAAGAAGGATATTGATGGAACTAAAAACGCTATTAAGAATATCCCGGGCTTCTTTAGCCGAAGAAACAATGAAGTCGTATTTTGCGGGGTCGGAAATTTTGTGTCTTTGGCTCATCAAATCAGTCATATCAGCAAGAGTCTCATCCAATTTGCTTAAGTCTTTCATTTTGGAAGTAAAGAAAGTTATATGCTCAATACCCATAATTTTTTTCTGCAAAGTGCGCACGGGAACATAAATTATTGAATCAAAATTAAAAAACGCCACGCTGCCCCTTTTTCCCAAAACGCCGATTATGCGGTAATTTTGCCCTTTAATCTTGATGTTTTTGCCGATAGCATTTTCGTTAGGGCCGAAAAGCGTTTCTTTCACTTCCGGACCGATTACGGCAACCTGAGCGAGGTCCTTGTCGTCGGCGTCGGTGTAGAAACTCCCTTCCGCGACCTTGAGACCCGCGTCAACATTGGGAGCGTGGGCGCCGGCGCCCAAAAGCAAGATTCTTTTATTGGTATCCCGGTAATTTACAATGGCTTGGCCGATGGAGCCGGCGTAGACATCTTCAATATTGGGGAGTTTAGCGGCTGCCTCCGCGTCGGAAATTTTAAGGGTGGTAATTTGGATGGTCATCGTACTCATATGGCCGGATAATCTTTCCGGACTGGGAACTCGCGGCTCTACCTGAACATAGTCGGAACCGAAGGTTTCCACCTGGCTCATAACGAAAGTCCGCAGCCCTTGGCCGCTGGCGGAAATAATGATGACCGAAGTGATGCCGATTACAATGCCGAACAAAGTCAAAACCGTCCGGCCGGGATTGCCTCTTAAATTGCTAAAAGCGAGTTTAATGGAAACGGATAATTCGTGAAACATTGATAAATAATTTTGACGAACGGGCGGAGAAATAAAAAATTTTTACGCCTGCCCCACCGGAAAACTTCCCATTTAGGGAAGTTTTCCCCCGACTTTAAAAATTTTTTATTTCTCCGCCCTTATTGAGAGAGTTATTAATTAACGGCACAAATGAAAATCCAAAATGCTCTTCTTCGCGGAATTTATTTTTGGCGGCTCGTTCAATCAACCAAATACTGTTGCGAATCGGAATAATCAGCCGCCCCTTTATTTTAAGCTGGTTTTTTAATTCTTCAGGCATTTTTTCCGCCGCGGCGGAGACGAGAATCTTGTCGTAAGGGGCTTCTTGGGGGTAGCCGCGAGAACCATTAATGCAGAATATTTCAATGTGGCGACTATCCTTATTTTTTTTGTCATTCTTGGGCGACCTCACCTTAAACGTTGGTTCAGAGTTTAACTCTGAACCAACCCTCTTAAGGGATGACAATGTAACACTAAAATATTTTTTTATGTTTTCCATTCCAAATTTGCATAACTCCGGCACTAGTTCCATCGCAATCACTTTTCCTCTCTTCCCCGCTATTTCAGCCAGAAGTGCGGTGGTCCAGCCGGAGCCGGAGCCGATGTCTAAAATTTTATCGCCCGGCCGGGGCTCAAGCAGTTCCAGCATAAAAGCCACGGTGAGCGGCTGGGAAATGGTCTGGCCGTGGCTTATTGGCAAAGGCGCGTTAACGTAGGCGGAATTTTTAAACTCGGGAGGCACAAAATCAACCCGGTCAATTTTCCGAAACGCCCGGATAATGCGAGGATTTTTTAGATAACCTTGGTTAATCAAATCGTTGACAAGAGGTTCCATTTTACTATATTTTTCATTATGATCAACGTGGAATTGTTATTCATAGTGGAGGGCTTCCCTCCTCCTTCGCCAAGGCTTCGGAGGACAAGTCTGGCTTACTCATAGCGCAATGCCTCCATAGGAGAGACTCGTCCGGCTTTACTCGCGGGGTACATACCAAAAATCAAGCCAATCAGGATCGCGATTCCCGTGGCGAACAGAATTGACTGGATTGGCAAGGAGAATTCCCACTCGTAGCCAAGTTTTTGGATAACAAGCGAAGAGAGAAAAGCAACCGATCCGCCTAGGGTAATCCCCGCGATTCCGCCCGAAAAAGTGATAAAGATTGATTCAATCAAAAACTGCAAGACAATGTCTCTTTTTTTGGCGCCTACCGCCTGGCGGAGGCCAATTTCCCAAATCCTTTGTTTTACGGAGACCAGCATAATGTTCATTATCCCCACGCCCCCTACCAGAAGCGATATGGCGGCGATTGAGGTTAGAAAATATTTTAGGACATTAGTTATGGTTGTCAGAATTTCCAGCGCTTGGGCGGTGGAGCGAACGGAGAAATCATCATCGGCAGAGTCTTTTATGTTGTGCTGTTCGCGCAAAGTTGATTTAACGTCGGCGATGGTCCGTTCAACATTCGCTTCGTTTGCTACTTTTGCCCGAATAAAGGTCAAGTGGTCAATGCCGAGCAAGATTTTTTGCGCCGTGTAAAGGGGAACAAACATTTCTTCGTCGGTATTGGAAAACCCTGAACTGCCGCGCTTTTCCAACACCCCGACCACGGTAAAGCTTTGGTCTTTAATGACGATATTTTTTCCAACGGGGTCAACGTTTGGGAAAAGGTCTTTAGCGGTGGCGCTGCCCAACACGGCTACCCGGGCTAAATTAGTGTCTTCTTGTTTTATGAAAAAACGGCCCTGCTCCACGGAAACATTTTCCACGTTAATGAGCGAGGCGGTAACCCCCTGATAATTTACTTGTCTCGTTTCACTCGGGCTTTTTACGAGCGCGGTGCCGGTGACGTAGGCGGCCGCATCCACTATATCAGGCGCCTTCCGGGAATCCAAGAGGGCCTCGTAGTCTTTGTATTTTAGGGTAGTGATGGTAATGCCCAGAGCCATCGCCGGCGGCCCTTCTTCTTCCGAGGCGCCGGGCAGAATGCCGATTAGGTTTGAGCCAATGCCTTTGATTTGGCTTAGGATTAGTTTCTGGGCGCTTCCCCCAATGGACATTACCACGATCACTGACGCCACGCCGATAATTATGCCGAGCATCGTGAGAAAAGAGCGGAATTTAGCACCGTTTAAATTTTGGTAGGAGATTTTGATGGGATCAAAAAGAACGCGCATAACCTATTTTATGTTTTTTCTATTTTCCACCCTTTGGCGTTTTTTTTCGGACACTTCCCTATCGGATACGATTTTGCCGTCCAGGATTTTAATTATTCTTTTGGCGTAGCTTGCCGTTACGGTTTCGTGAGTGACTAATATAATAGTATGGCCGTGGCGGTTAAGGTCTTCCAAAATCTCCATCACCTGGACGCCGGTTTTGGAGTCCAGGTTGCCCGTTGGCTCGTCGGCGAAAATTACCTCCGGGTCGTTGACGAGCGCGCGCGCCATCGCCACTCGCTGTTTCTCTCCACCGGAAAGCTGGTTGGAAAAATAGTCCTTGCGGTGAAAAATTCCAACAGCGCGAAGGGCGGACAGAACCTTTTTATTGTTAGATGAAGACATTTTAATGCGATCGTAAATTAGCGGCAGTTCTACATTTTCGTATACCGTCGTTCTGGGGAGCAAATTAAAGGATTGGAATACAAAGCCGATTTTACGATTGCGCAGATCGGCCAACTCGTTTTCTGACATGGCAGAAGTGTCTTGGCCGTCCAGAAAATATTTCCCCTCGGTGGGACGATCCAGGAGGCCCAAGATTTGCATTAGGGTAGATTTGCCGGAGCCGCTCGGCCCCATAATGGAAACAAATTCGCCTTTTTCAATGGTGAAGGAAACCCCGCAGACAGCTCGGGTCTTGACGCCTTCATTTTCGTAGGTCTTGCAGAGATCAACGACTTTAATGAGAGGATGCATTGGTTAGATAAGCACTAAATTAAAAATTCTAAGTTCCAATAAATTCTAAATAATAAGCACTAATTATAATTTAGAAATTAGTATTTATTGGAGCTTAGAATTTAGTGTTTAGAATTTTATCTGTTTTAATTAGCTCGGTTCCTTTGTGAAAGTAACTACCTTATCCCCTTCTTTCAGTCCGGATTTCACCTCCACCATTCCTTCGTCGCCGGAGAGTCCCGTGGTTACTTCCACTTTCTCTGTTTGGTTGTTGTCTTTAAGGACGTCCACATATTTATGGTCACCCTCGGTTTTGATGGCGCGCAAAGGGATTCTTAAAATATTGTTTTTTTCAGCGGTCTTAATGTCCAAATTAGCCGTCATGCCCGGTTTGAAACGGGAGTCGGGAGAAGTAATCCTAAACTTTACTTTATAGGATATCACATCCTGCACCAGGGTTGAGGCGGGAAATATTTCCACCACTTCAGCTTGGAATTTTTCATCACTCCCGATAGCGTCTAAAGTGAAATCGGCTTTCATGCCTTGTTTAATTTTCAGGATATCAGATTCAGGAATTTGGGCTTCAATCAGGAGATCGCCGGAGATGATGCGGGCGAAAGATTCTTTTATTACCCCGGTTCCCAGTATTTCTCCTTTTTTGTTGTTCACCTCCGCCACCCGCCCGTTTACCGGGCTTCTGAGAACCGAGCGGGACAAATTGTTTAACGCTATGTTATAGCCGGCTTGGGCGCTTTCAATAGTTGCGTTTCGGGACCTTGCGGCGAAATTTGATCTGGCGGTATCAAGACCGGCTTTGGCTGCCTCCAGGGTGTTTTTGGCGGAAACTTCCGCGAGGTCGGCATTTTCGTCGGCCGTCTCTTTGGCTTCCCGCGCGTCCTTTAGACTGTTTTCCGCCGTGGTGAGAGTGAGTTTGCGGGTGGCGGTCTTATCTTCGTTGTAATAATCCAGAGCGTCTTCATAGTAATCTTCTGCGTTTTCCACGTCCTGCTCGGCGGCGGCAATGTTTTGTTTGTTCAACTCCTTGACTTGGTCCAAATAGTTTTCGGCATTGTCTTTCGCCACTTCCGCTTCGTCTATCGCGTCGTCGTTGGCCTCGGCATCGGCAACGGCTTTAGAAAGAGCCGCTTTGGCTTGACTGAGCTGAGAATTAAGGTCGGCGTCTTCCAAAGTGGCGACGATTTCTCCGGCGGCGACAAGATCGTCTTCCTTCACCATAATTTCCTTGATTTTTCCTCCCAGTTCAAAGTTGATGGTGATTTCCTGGTTGTCCACCAAGTCGCCGGTTACCGATACAGTCTGGACAACAGTTCCCCGCTCCACCGGCGCCGTGGTGTATTCCGTTTGGGGCTTTCGGGTGGCAAAATAAACAGAAATTCCCACCGCGGCCGCAACGGCCAGCCCAACCCCTCCCCAAATTATTATTTTTTTCTTTTTAGACATTTTTATTTCTACTCCATCATTAATGCTTGCCTATCGGTAGACAGGCGGGACTCAAATTGCTTATATATTTTATAGGATAAATTTATTGTTTCAAGAACGGCGGTAAGTTTTTTCGGATATTCTTTCAACTTCCAGAACCATAACCGTCAGATTCTATCTCGTTTTATTGCGCTTCCCTATTAACAGCTGCCCTGACATTGAGAATGCCCGAAGAAGAAACTTTATCCGCTAATTCGGTTTTTGGACGGACGTTTTTGATAATGGCGTCTTTTATTTCCGCGTTGGAGATTTGCGGATTGGCGGACAGCACCATTCCGGCCGCGCCGCTTGTGAGCGCCGTGGCGTAAGACGTGCCCTCGCCGGAAACATAGCGGTTTTTGTTTAGCCCCAAGCTAATAAGCGGCGATTCCTCTCCTCCGGGCGCCAAAACATCCACATAATCCGCGCCGTAGTCGCTGTAGCTGGTGATGAGGTCGCTTTCCGAGCTGGCGCCGACGCATAAGATATTATTTAAATCAAAATCGCAAGGATAAAAGTGGTTTTCGCCGGTATGTTCCGCTCCTTCGTTGCCGGCGGCGGCCACAATTAACCCCGGGAAATTTTTGATAGCTTCATAGAGCGCCGTGTCATACTCGTTGGTTCCCCAGCTTATATTAATGATTCTTACTCCTCTTCCCTGCGCATAAGAGAGGGCCGTAATGGCCTGATCGGTGGAAAAATCAAACTTAAGCGGCATGATTTTTAAGCGGTTGGTGCGGCTCAGGCCGGCAATTCCCTTCCTGTTGTTGACTTGGGCGGCGATGAGTCCCGCGATGAAAGTGCCGTGGCCGTCCTTGTCGGTGATATATTTCTTTTTTTTGCTCCCGTGCACGAAGTCGTACCCGGCAACAATATTTTTTTTGAGGTCGGTATGTCTTACATATACTCCGGTGTCAATTATGCCGATTACCACATTGGCCCAAGTTTTTTGCTCGCTGGGCCAAAGGCCGGGAAGGCAGATATCCGCGCCGGAAAGCCCCGCGCTGCCGTCATTTAAAATCCACCACTGCCGGCCAAAAAAGGGATCTTGCTTAGATTTTTTAGCCGGCTGATAGATATAGTTGGGCTGGACTTTTTTTACTCGGGTATTTGATTCTAGCTTTATTATCAGATCGTTTATGGCCAAATCAGAATTGCTGGTAAATAAATAGTATTTTTTCTTGGGATAATTATTGTCCGTGGAGAGCGTCAGATTGTAGGTTTGGGAAAATTTTTCCAAAAATTCCGGGTTTGGATTTTTGAATTTCACCAAAATCTCGTTATCTTTATAGGATAAGTTTTCAGAAATATTTTCCGCTTTGGCACCATCAAATAAAGATATTGCAAAAAATATTGTGAAAAATAGGAGAATTGATTTTTTTTTGATTTTCATATTTTATAATCTATTTTCATTGCCTTTCTCACTTCTTTCATTGTTTCCGCGGCGCGGGCGCGGGCTTTCTCCGTGCCGGCACGCAATATTTTTTGGAGCGATTTTTTGTCCTTGAGCAGCGCTTCCCTTTTCTTGCGCATCGGGCCGATCAAATTTTCCAAAACCCGAATTAAACGCTTTTTGAGTTCCACATCGCCCAAACCTCCTTTTTGGTATTGATTCTTTAATTTTGCCACTTCCCTTTTGTCGGGATCAAAAGCGTCTAAATAAACAAACACAATATTCCCTTTTACTTTGCCGGGATCGGTTATCCGAACATGACCCGGGTCAGTGTACATGGACATCACTTTCTTTTTTATCTCCGCCGGAGAATCGGAAAGATAAACGCAATTGCCTAAAGATTTGCTCATTTTGTTTTTCCCGTCGGTTCCCGGAAGGCGAGGGACGTCTCCCACTAAGGTGCCTACCTTAGAGAAAGTCGGCCGGTAAAGCCGGTTGAATTTTTGGCCAATTTCGTTGGCTTGCTCCACCATTGGCACCTGATCGGCTCCGGCGGGCACAAGATCGGCTTTCATTGAGAGAATGTCAGCCGCCTGGCTCACGGGGTACATAAAAAACCCGGCCGGCACGCTGTTCTTGAAACCTTTTTGCTTCATTTCTTCCTTCACGGTGGGGTTTTTCTGGAGCCGCGCCACGGTAACTAAATTGAGGAAAAATACGGTTAACTCAGCAATCTGAGGCACCAAAGACTGGACGAAAATAGTGGTTTTTTTTGGATCTATGCCGGCCATTAAATATCCCATAGCCACTTCCAGAATATTATCCCGCACTTTTTCGGGATTTTCCGCGTTGTCGGTGAGCGCCTGCACATCGGCAATCATCACGAACTGGTCGTAGGTGTTCTGCAACCTTACTCGGTTTTTGAGAGAACCGATATAATGGCCGAGATGAAGTTTGCCGGTCGGCCGGTCACCGGTGAGAATTACTTTTTTCATGTTTTTGTCATTTTCCGGCTCCCATCCGAACGGCTTGGCTGGGCGGGTGGCCGGGGAATCTTTTATACATACTAATATGTTTAAGATTATTACAAATTTTTAAGAATATAAAGAAAATCCCTTGTATTTTTTGTTTTTTTATAATAATAATTGGGTAAAATAGCACTCTTAACCATTTCAAGGCAAAGGAGGAGGTCTTGATGATGACAATAAAATATTGCGCCAATCGTTGTTTTCCCTCGAGTGTGAAAAATGCAACGGCGACCCGGCTTTATCCCATTATTGCCGGGGACCCAAATTCAGACAGGCCTACAAAGATCCCGGAAACAGGGGAGTTCCTTTAGATGTACGCCGTTACGGAGAGACTCGCAGGGGATTTCAGGGGGGCATAAGATGAGTAAAATCGTCTGCACCGAATGCCAAGAAAAAGGATTGGCTGAGTGCGCGTCAGACTGCAAAGGAACTTTCTTTCACAAGATAGCGTGCGAAGCCGAATTGCGGGCGGAAGACCGGTTGCCAAGGGAGATTTTTCCCGGAGCGGGAGACTATCAACCCCTCGCTAATAACAGAATTGAACGGGAAGGATAAAGATTGAAAGGAGGTGGAAGCTAGTTTTTGGAATCAAGGGGGATTGGTTTGGTGTGTTGAGTAACCGATTGACTTGCAAGGAGGCGAGGATGGGCAATGATCCTAGGAGGTACACCGTTGAGGATTTATTGGATGAAATGGGCGCGGACGAGGAAACCCGCCGGGCCTATTTGGAACACCAAGAAATCCGTGGGATGTATGAGTCGGAGACAAATCCCCTTTGCTTACGGGGCAGCGTCGCCGGCTACTTCCAATGCGCAGGCGTTGTCCATGAGGTTAGAGAGAATCCCAACGCTTGCAGACTGGCGCCGGAAAGCATGAGGGCGCTTAGAAGTTTTGTCCGGCGGGCTCGCTTGGGAGGTGGCAGATGAATAATCTGCGTGAATCTACCTGCATCGGCTGCTGGAACGAAAAGGGGAACAAGAACTATTGCATCGTGGACGAAAATGGGAAGCGATGTGAAAGGTTGGCCGCGTGGCAAGACGAAGCTATGAAGTCAATCAGCTATGGGCATCCCTCCGGAGGAGAACAGGTACAGGGAATTGTTGGAACGGGAGGGCTCGTTCCGCCGAAACCCCGCTATTACGAAAGGTGAGAACAAACAAGCTCGGAGCAATCCGGGCTTTTTAAAATGAGGATGGATTCAATCACACCTCCCCGGCGCCCAAAGCCCCCGCAAGTTTTCGCGGGCTTCCCTTTCGGCTGCCAGAAAAATCTTGGAAAATTTTACGTCCGGCGGGAAAGTGGCCGCGTGGGCGAAGCCATTCCGCGCCAAATAATCGTTGATGAATAAATTATCCAGATACACATACCGCAACAACCTTCCGTATTTGTCTTTATCGGAAATGTCTTTTTCCAAGCGCACTTCTTTACCTAAGATCAATTCTTTGTTTTTCTCCGCCGCTTCCCTGCCAAAACATTCCACTCCCTTTATTGGATGTTTGGTTTCTGGCGTGTCCACCCCGACATATCTCACCCGCTCCCCGGTAGAAATATCAATCGTGTCGCCGTCCACGACATAAACCACTTTGGCGCCGCAAAGCTGTTTGCCAGTGCACAGAATATTTTGGTTTTCATTCGTGTTTTCGTTGAAAATTATTGCTGTGGTGGGAACGGAGTTATTAGCATTTTGTATTTCGGAATTTTGTTGAACGAGAACAGATTTAATTAGTATGATTATCAGCAATAACACAAGGGCGGGCAGAGAAAACTGTTTGATTTTTATTTTCAGCTTTTTCTTTTTCATGCTTAAAATCTAAAACAAATTTTGTTTATTTGGCGAGAAGCATTTTGTCTAACTCCTGCAACATTTTTTTTACGCGGGGTTTCGCGAAGTGTCGCCGGACGGGTTCCAATAATTTTATTAGGTTTTCGGCAACGGCATTTTTTAGGTCCATGGGATGGAGTTTTTTTGTCCGAAAGTCTTGTTCTAGCGATCGGTAATCGGAATACAGGATTTTCCCGCCGAATTTTTGGGGTCTTTCTATTAACAACTTGGAGCTCTTTTCTCTGAAGATGAGACATTTTGCCCAATCTAAAACTGGGTTAAGGATGGTTTCTCCTTCCGGGCAAAACGCGTTGTTAATCTTGCGGCGGATTTCTTCGGGCGTATCGTGGATAAACACGCAACTGTCAGGCACTGATTTGCTCATTTTGAGCGAAGTCCAGACATCCCGCAACTTGTCTTTAGGGATCGGCCAGCTGGGCGGCTTTCCTAATCCCAGCAGAATGTGTTGGTGGACGGCTACCGGCTTGATTTTATTGCCCTTCTTGTCTAATAAGGGCTTGATTTTTAGGTTTAGAGCAACGTCTCGCGCAATAACATGGGCTTTTCTTTGGTCCATCCCCGCGTGAGCCAAGTGAACCCCTTGAAAAAATATGTCGGCTACCTGCATCGGGGGGTATATCAATTTTGCAAAATCAACTCCCTCGTTTTCTTTTCTTCCCAAGATAGTGATGCTTCTTTTTATTCGCGCCAAAGAGGCGTTCTTGCTCACGTCAATAACCGTGACCCAGTATTCGTTATGATTGCGGTAAAGGTCCGATCCAAGCAGAAAGTTAATTTTTTCCGGGTTGCCGCCGAGGCATTTCATGCACGCCTTCATTCCTTCCTTGAAATAGCCGACCGCGACTTTTTTTATTTTTTCATGGTCTCCCCCTAGCTTATCGTTGATCCAAGTGTGCCAATCGGCCAAAAAGACCGTAACCGCGACGCCGGCGTCCATGAAATCTTTAATTTTCATCATGGAAATAAGCCCGGAACCCAAATGAATTTTTCCCGAAATTTCGAACCCAATGTAATGTTTTAATTTTTCGCCGCTGTGAATCAATTTACGAAGGTCTCCTTCGGTGATAATTTCTTCAAGGTTTCTTTTGATCAGGTTGATTTTTTTCTCTTTGGGTTTTGGGGGCATGCCTGTGGGCTTATGGGTGAATGTTATCAGCTTAATTCAACAGCTCAGAAACGAAATCCGCAAGTTTTCTCGGTAAGCCATTCTGATTCAGCGCGGGGATATTTGCGGCAATTAAGGGGACGGATTGCGTGAATGGCACAAAAGGAAGTTCCGTCGGATTTGTATTTTAAGAAAATACAGGTATTGGGCAACTGGCAGCACTTTCCGCAGTTCCGGCACTTCCCTTTTCTCTTTTTGGAAACGGGCAGCACGGAAGTCAAAGTCCGGCGCAATTTCACCCGGTAATTATTTTTCTTCACGGAGTTTCACAAGTAAATTCTTATTGCAAAGCTAATTGTTAGCTGCCACTATTTTATTCGTCCCTTTTAGCTATCTATTCGGTTATAGTTTTTTTGTTGGGTTTCTTGAATTTCCGGTAAATCTTTCGGGCAATCCAGTAAAGAGGAATGATAACGACAAGGTATAAGATTATAATTGGAATAACGCGAATGACCAAAACTATCAGGAAGTCCACGAATCCTTGCGCGTCGCTCACCAGGGAATTTATAGAATCCTTGACTACTTGCCACGGCCGCCACGACTCGGTGGCGGTGATTTCCGGGTCTTCGGAAAGATTAATGGTAATGCGGGACATATCGGTTTGTGATTCCATATAGCGGATTTGGCCTTGTAGCCGTTCAATTTCTCCCCGTACTCGGGAGAGTTCCTTAGTAACACTCAAAATGTCATCCATCTTCCCCGTCCCGCCCAAAATTTTAGTGAAAGCTTCCTCTTCGGCTCGCTTATTTTTCAATTGGCTTTGCAGGTCGGTGTACTGTTCGGTTACGTCTTGGCTGCCGGTGGATTCCCGCACTACTTCCGTGGCTGTTTTTTTGATTTCAGAAAGGGCGTTCTCAAATTTGGCGAAAGGCACTTTGACGGTAACCGTGCCGGTCTTGGCGTTGTTTTTGTTTTTGTAAAAATCGGAAGAGGCCACTTCCCCGCCGTTGGCTTTGGCTATTGCGGAAATTTTTTCCGCCGCTTCGTCCACTTTGTCTACCTTGAGAGTTAGGTTGCCGTCCTTTATGATTTTTTTCTCGGCATTTTGAGTGTCGCCGGCAGTTTCCGGCGCAGAGGGGGTATCCTCTTTCGTTGCGGATAGTAAACTATTAGCTGAATCAGAAAGAGAGCGTCTGGCTACTCCGGCTGACTTTTGGGAGGGCGAGCTGGATAAATTGTCCGCATCCATCATTCCGTAATCGGCGCTTTTAGGAGGGAGCGACGAATCATTAAATCCCGTACCGCCCTGCTCCGAGTAAATATACCATCCGACCAGAAGCACGGCGACTATTACCAGCCCAATTTTTAGCCTTTTTTTGTTTTGTTCAATCATGACATTGTGAGTTAAAATTAAGAGTTAAAAAATATTTAGAAACAGAAAAACTTAAAAATTTAAAAGAGGATTGCAAGCGTCGTACGGTATTACGACAATTTTAATAACAATTTTCAATACTTTCAAACAAATTCCACTTTTCTTAGCGAATGCGTAAAAGAATGGACAAAGGATTGCTAGATGTTTAAATAAATAGTAACAAAGTGTATGGTATAATATGTTGAAGGGTAAGAGGATAATTTGGGGGCGTAGCTCAGTTGGTTAGAGCGTCTGCCTGTCACGCAGAAGGTCGCGGGTTCAAGTCCCGTCGTCCCCGCTAAACTTCGTCAATGCTCGTCAACTACATTGACTCGCCTTGACTTCGCTTAGCTCAATCCAATGTATTATGTATACATTTTAAGGAGTAAATCTCAACCAGGCGCAATATATAAAGGTTATTCTGGAAACTTAAAGAAAAGAATAGAGCAACATAATAATGGGAATAACAAAGGATACAGTAAAGTATATTCTCCTTGGGAAATAGAAATATATCTTGGGTTTAAGTCTAAAGAAAAAGCCAAGAATTTTGAAAAATACTTGAAATCAAGTTCAGGCAATGCTTTTATGAGCAAGCATTTATTATCAGAAGATTTCAAACGAGCATTGACGAAGTTTAAAGAGAAGAGACGTGGTAAGCGAAGCCTAAGAAGCGAAGCGAAATAGGCGAAGTTTTACCCGTCGTCCCCGCATCGTCAAAAACCCTCTATTTATGAGGGTTTTTGGTAATAAAAATATGCTTTAGAAAATTTTCTGAGCTTCAGTTAATAATTTGTCTTGACCTGATAAAAAATAGCTGGTTTGAATTAGACAAGATCATTTTGACAAGAGGGTTGCAAAAAACAGTTCATTAAAATTTAGGGAGGGTAAAATGAAAATACTTTTCATAGTATTGTCCGGCGGTATTGGTAAACGTTTACGGCCAGCAACACTACTTTGGCAAAAAACTCTTCTTCCCGCAAAAAATGGAAAAAGAATCATTGATTACGCTATCGAAAGCAGTCAAAGCATCGGGAGTGTTGAGACAAAAACAGTCATTTTGGCTAGATACAAATCTCGCCAAGTCGCTCGTTATGTCAACGATCGCTATCCCAGTATAGAAGTGTTTGTTGAACCTGCCTCTCTTGGTACCGGAGGTGCAATATTACAACATTGGGATGCGATCCGGAGACATGAACCCGAAGTAGTAGTTATTCTCAACGGAGATCACCTTGTCAGATTGCCAGTTAACGATCTGCTCCAAAGTTACTGTGCGAAGAATAAACCGGCGCTGTTGGTGGTTGGGATAAACAGCAATGAGCAGTATCATGATTATATCGATGTTCAATTCACAACGAATCAACTGCTTCATAAGTTCCCTCAGCGAAAATCAAGGATAGCTTACACGGGAATTTTTCTGGCTAGATTCGACTCTCTGGACGAATATATGGTTCAACTACCCATAATGATATGTGATATGACATGTGACATTATGTTGCAAATTTATGCTAGATATGGGGGTGACTATTATCTCTTGGAGGGCGAGTGGGACGATCTTGGTACATGGAGAAGATATTTGAGATTTCTTGCTCATAAATCTAGCGAAGGCACCTAACTCGGGATCACATACTTCTACTTCTGATCCCGAGTATTTTCTAAAACAATTTTCATGAAAATTTGTCTTATAAACCATAGTTTTCCCCCTCAGATAGGCGGCGGAGAAACACATTTATATCTTCTTGCGAAAGGGTTCGCAAAAAGAGGCCATAAAGTCCTAGTTATTACAGGAGAAGGGCAAGTTCCTATAATAGATGAGGGTTATAAATTTACTGTCGAAAGAATTAAGCATTTTGGAGATTTTGAGAAGGGACATGTATCGTTTCGATCTATTCTTGATGATCTTGCAAAAGTTCTTTCAAAAAGAGATTTTGATGTGGTGCATGTGCATAACTTTATGCCTGGGTTGGCATATGCTTCCATTCTCCCGCTCGTTAAAACAAAAAAAACAATCTTTACATTTCATAGCACCCCTATTCCCCAAGAGGGCAAAATTATTGGACATTTCACGAAATACGATGTCGAAAAATCTTTTGCATCCTTTATTCTTGGTCTTTCATTTTTTGATACCCTGGTGTGTCCAAGTCAATATTATTATAATTGGGCACTAAGGCTAGGTGCAAGCAAAGAAAAAGTAAAACTTGTATACCACGGGGTTGATGAAAAAGATTTCTTAGTAAAGAAAGACTACTCATGGAGAAAGAAACATGGATATTTTAAGGAAGACTTCATAATTATTTGCCCGGCACGGATGATTTATCGAAAAGGAATTCTAGATCTCGTTAAAGCTGTACAAATTATCAACAATAACAAGGAAAAGGTAAAACTGTATATTCCTTCATCAGTACAAAATGGATCTGCCGAATATTTTTCTCTGGTAAATGATTGTATTAGATCAAACAACCTTTCCGATGTAGTAAAAATAGCAATTGACAAGGAATCTCTTAAATCTATGCCTCAAGTTTATACAAATTCTAATTTATGTGTTCTACCATCGCACATTGAAGGCCTAGGAATTGTTTTACTGGAAGCAATGGCGGCTGGAATCCCAGTAATAGGAAGTAATACTTTTGGGATAAATGAAGTTATCCAAGATAAAGTAAATGGGCTATTGGTACGCCCTAAAGACCCCGCCAACCTCGCAGAAAAAATATTACGTGTTAAGAATGATTCAACACTGTCAGCCATGATGAGAGGTGGCGGAAAAGATTCCGTTCGCGAAAAATTTTCTCTTACGAAACAGCTGGATTCATTGGAGAATATTTATAAACAATAATAAAAAACCATGGAAGACAAAAAACTTTTTTGGGAAACATTGGAAAAAGAATATGCCCTTAATACAAAATGGCTCAAGGTGAGAAAAGAAAAGGTTAAATTACCAACAAAGGGAATAATCTTAGACAATTTTTATACAGTAGAAGGAGGAGAAATTGTTGCAATTTTGGCTATCGATAAAAATGATAATATTTTTTTGGTAAGACAATACAGACACGCTGTTAAGGATATTACGCTGGATTTACCTGGCGGTAGTGTTGAACAAGGCGAACAACCAATCGATACTGCAAAAAGAGAACTGGCAGAGGAAACAGGGATGTTGGCGAACAGCATCGAAAAACTCATAACGTACTATCCTGATTCAGGAAGAACTGCTTGCACAAAACATATTTATCTGGCGAAAAAACTTAAGAAAGACCCAGATAAATTTTATTCTCAAGACAAAAGTGAAAATGTCATTTTGTCGAGAATACCATTGCAAGAAGTATTAAAAAAAATGAAAAACGGAGAAGTAAAAGAAGCGACATTATTCGTAGGAATTGCCGCTTATCTTAATAATCATACTGACTATAAGCTTTATAAATAATAGATCTATGCCACAGAAAATCAAGGTAGCCATAGCTGGTGTTGGTAATTGTGCCAGTTCGCTTATTCAGGGATGTGCTTACTACAACAAAACGAGTGGTTCTGATGTTGGCTTGCTCCATCATAAATTCGGAGCCTATGAGATTGGAGATATTGAATTTGTAGCGGCGTTCGATGTGGATAGAAGAAAAGTCGGGAAGGATTTGGCCACAGCAATAATGACTGAACCAAATTGCATAAAGACAATACATAAAGTTAATAAAATGGGAGTTGTCGTAAAGAAAGGCCCAGTTCTGGATGGCGTAGCTGAACATATGAAACAGACATTTCTTGTTGATGAGAAACAGGTTAAATGTAACGTAAATACTGAATTAAGATGTTCGGGCGCGGATATGCTTATTTGTTATCTTCCAGTCGGTAGTGCAAAAGCAGCACGTTTTTATGCGCAAGCAGCTCTCAATGCTAACATTGGTTTTATTAATGCTATCCCAGAATTCATTTGTTCTGATAGTAGGTGGATACGTAGGTTCAAAGAAAAAAGATTACCGTGTGCTGGCGACGATATAAAATCCCAGATTGGAGCAACAATCATTCATAGGGCACTTTCACGTCTTATTGAAGATAGGGGTCAAATTATTGATAGCACTTTTCAATTAAATGTTGGTGGTAATTCTGATTTTGAAAATATGCTTGACAAAGATCGTCTATTAAGTAAGAGAAAATCTAAAACTCAGGCCTTAACATCCATACTTGACCATAAATTAACTAATGTCCGTATCGGACCAAGCGATTATATTTCTCATTTAAAAGACAATAAGATTTGTTATATAAATATAAAGGGCCGACAGTTTGGTAATATACCGTTTGAGTTGGACTTAAAACTAAGCGTGGAAGATAGTCCTAACAGTGTAGGGATTATGGTTGACGTAATTCGTGCTATGAAAATTGCTCTGGACAATAAAGAATCCGGCCATCTTGAAGAAATAAGCAGTTTAATGTTCAAGTCTCCAAAAAAGCAACTTAGAGATGATGTGGCCCGAAAACTGGTGAAAAAGAAATATCAACTCGCTTGATTTAGTCTACTTTTTAGATTTTTAACA
The DNA here is from genome assembly GCA_016867255.1 of Candidatus Moraniibacteriota bacterium. Classification (GTDB taxonomy): domain Bacteria; phylum Patescibacteriota; class Minisyncoccia; order CAIUEV01; family CAIUEV01; genus VGKB01. The sequence goes on along the minus strand of VGKB01000011.1, from coordinate 138 downwards.
GGTGTGTTATGAATGTTGTCATTGTAATTTATCTCAAACATTAACGGTAAATTTTTGATGAGCAGGAGATAAGGAATTGAAAACTTCTACCCAATCCAGAGTTCTAAAATCGTTCCGTAATCCCCGCTAAACTTCGTC